>JAFVXO010000091.1 GCA_017501105.1 Clostridia bacterium
ACGGTTATGTAGATAGACCTTCCCTAACCGGAGGTTGGACTGCAGATCAGCTGTCACCATGGGGAACCTGGTTGAGGACTAAGATACGTACTGGCAACGAATAAGTGATGAGAGGTGTCTGGCAACAGGCACCTTTTTTGTTAAAATCAAAAAAACTATACATGGGAAAGATGTTGACACTGGAGTCAGCGTTATGTTAGTTTTAAGATGAAGAAAACACTGAATCTAGAGACCTAATTCGTGTATGGGGTCAGGCCTCTTGTACTATCCAGTGGAATATTTGGAGAAGTTTTAAGAGCGCATGTCCTCTGTACTGAGGCAGGGCGCTCTTTGTAGTTTTGAAGTAATTGAAAGGGAGGACGCCATGAAAAAACACGTAACGATAATTCTAGTACTTCTATTTGTCTTCGTTAATATATGTAATAGTGCAAATGCAGAGGTTCTGATAGAAGGATACTGCATAGATTTTGACAGAAGAGAAACAATGCAGTTGCTTAAGCTGGATAAGGGAGATGCAGAACTGGCTACTCAGGCAGAGGAGATAGGTAAGGAACCGTATGCTCTGTACTATGCCAGCCATTTTCCGCTGGAGGAACGAAATAAATATGTAGCAGATCTTATAGGACTGCTGGAAACCTTGAAACTTCCTCAGACAAGGCATTTTTTTAGAGAAATATTCTATAGTGCGGCAGAGGGGAAAGTAACGGTTCAATTTTGGGAAATAGAATATGAGCTTTGTATGCCAACATCTGAGGAGTACAAAATATTTAGTGAAGATAGTGGATATGATTGTGAACCGAGGCAAATTGGCCAAGTCCTTTTGTACCAATCAAGTGAGAACGAGACAATAGGTAGTAATGGTGAGAGCAGCTATGCGTGGGAAGGTTATTTGGAGTTAAATGAGTATCGATTCAAGTGCTATTCTAAAAAGGAAGGTTACGATGAGGAGAAAATGATATCCATCCTGAGCGAAGCTCCCTTGTATACAATGCGCGAGGCCTACATAGCATTAGGTCTTGACCCCGATGATGTAGAAGATGCCCCCTCTAA
The DNA here is from genome assembly GCA_017501105.1 of Clostridia bacterium. GTDB lineage: Bacteria > Bacillota > Clostridia > RGIG7378 > RGIG7378 > RGIG7378. Next base: position 1,051 of record JAFVXO010000091.1, read on the forward strand.
GGAACCTATCCAAGAGGCTACCCCTACACCCACTATTAAACCAACAGATGAACCCGTAAAAAGTGATATAGGAAATATCGATGACGTTAAGGTTGTCTATTGGATATGTGCAGCGGTGTCTGTTATAGCGATTGTAGGAGGAGCAGTAGTTATAGTAGTTGCAAAGAATCGTGGTTAAAAAATATCCTATATCCAGGCGTTCTCACTATGACGAGGGCAGCCCTCTTAGGTCAAATGGAATAGTAGGCATTCCCTATTGACAGATTCCCAGCCAGAGTCTATCATTCAAACATAATTTAATAAATGCTAGGGGCGCACCCGTTGAGGTGCTGAGATAGACCCTTTGAACCTGTAGAGACAATCCTCGCGTAGGGAAGCAATCCTTGGATAACCATCCGTGCGCAACTGTCGTTGTGCGCGGATTTTTTCGTTATCTTGCCGTAGGGCAGTTCTGTAGTTGTTCACTCAGGGAGCCTTTGGCGGAAAGAGAGTTTATATGACAAAGACAAAAAACAACATTCGCAGGCTGACCTATGGAGCCATCTGTATAGCGCTGTCATTTGTGCTATCCTGTTTTGTGTGCTTTAAGATGCCAAACGATGGAACTATTACCTTGGGATCAATGTTGCCTATTGCCATGTTCTCCTATTGGTTCGGCCCAGTTTACGGCATTCTGTCCGGAATTGTATTCGGCTTGCTCCAGTTTGTACAGAGCCCCTATTTCCTCAGCTGGCCCCAGTTCTTCTGTGACTACATATGGGCATTTGCAGGATATGGTCTGGTAGGATTTTTTGGCGCCCATAGTCCCTTTGGCCTGGGAGAAGACGGCCTCAAGGAGAGACCTCTGTTTGCCGGTATTGTGGTGGCAGGCCTGAGCAGGTTGGTAGCAGCTACCGTCAGTGGAGCGGTGTTCTTTGCAGAGTACTGTTGGGAGGGGTGGAGTGTATGGCCCTACTCATTGGTGTACAACATGTCATACATCATCCCTGATGTTGCTATTTGTATCCTGATTCTCTGCTTGCCTGTAGTGCGCAAGACCCTGAATAAGATAATGCCCAAGAACCTCAAAGGGAAGGATAAGGAGATAGAAGCTTAGGAACTACAGAGAGCAGACCCGTTCCTCGTCCAGGAAAACCACGTACTTGTGAGTGACAGTTCTGCCGGTAAGGCGGTGTAGAGCCAGGGCGTATATGTCCAACTGTCTCCTGTAGAGTGTCAGGTTTTCGGCAGTGCATTTGCCGGTTTTGTAGTCCACCAGCACAGCCTCTCCGGAACCGGACTCTATCCACAGATCGATAATACCCTGCATCAGGGTGGTTGCCTGACCGGCGGAGTAGACGCCTAAGGTAGTCAGGTCAGATGTTTTCATGAGCCTGTTGTAGTCCACCAACATGTTGAAGGAGGACTCTCGATGGAGTTTGCAATTGCTAAACAGATCTTTAAGCTCCGGCAAATTGGCGGCATACAGTACACCTGCCAGGTTGATGGTGGCGGCCTCGGCCTGCGTGAATATACCGGACAGGATAAGTCGCTGCAACTGTGCCTCAAGCTGTTCCAAAGTGGAGGCTTGACTAAAGTCCAACTTTTCCATAAACAGGTGGTTAATGGTACCTCTGGAGGTGGCGCTGATCCGTTCCTCTGCCAAGCCTTCAATAAAATCGCTAAGTGTAGCGGCCAATTCCTGAGTTGCATTTGCAATGCCAGGGGTTGGCTCTTTTTCATCTACAGAACCCTCGTTCAACTCAGTAAACATGGGCTTGTCGCTATCTTCTGCGTCAAACATGCGCTCGATTCGCGTAACAGAGACCTTGGATGGGGTGTAACCGTAGGAATATTCGATCTGTTCCGGGAGCAATATTTCCTGCTGTTCCTCTGGTGAAATGTCCGCAATTTCAATCTGTGGAATAGCGCGTAACAGCAACTCTGAGTCCACCTCTCCGTGGGAACCCGCATTATCCACGATGTTGAACAAGTCGGGATAGGACACAGCCACAGGAATCAGCCAATCGGAATAACAGGAAGCCTTGTTTGAACTCTTAAACGACTTGACGTCCAGAGCCTTTTCTGGGTTCTTGGAGCAGACCAGAGCCAGGTGATCCTGGGCACGGGTCAGGGCAACGTACAGCAGACGTAGCTCTTCGGAGAGATTCTCGGCCTTGCAGCTACGAGCAATAAGGGTATGGGGAACGGATGAAAATCTGCAATGTAGCGCTGGATCGTATCGTTTCAGACCAATGCCCAAGAGGCTACTTTTTACCAGGGGTCCGGAGTAGTCAGAGTGGTTAAAGCTGGAGCTTGTGCGTGCCAGAATAACCAGAGGAAATTCCAGACCTTTGCTCTTATGAATGGTGGTAATAGTAACCGTATTGTCGGTGAGCTGCTGGGTGGAGGGCAAGTCTGAACCTCTCTCCACAACCCGCTCCAGGAAGCGGACAAAGTTGGTAATGCCCTTGAGGGAACTGTTGCCGTATTTCACTGCATAGGAGAACAGCAACCGCAGGTTGGCAGCTCTGACATTGCCTCCAGACATGGTTTGTACTATATGGTAAAAGCCTGTGGAGGTAACAATATGCCAAATCAGACGCTCAGGTGGCAACTGTTTGGCCAGCAATCTCCAGGATTTGATAGTGTTGACAAAGTTGCGACAGTGTTCCTGGGCAGTGGCCACAATCTGGGGAGCCAATGTGTCCAGATGCAGGTCGTCCAATTCTGCCTGAGCCAGTGCTTCCATCCTGTGGAAGTAGTATTCGGATTGAGGATACAGGGCCTTGAGAAGAGCTGCAGTGTCTCCGGGCATATCAAACATGGGGGAGAAAGCCACAGCCAACAGGTCTGTGTCCTGCAGGGGGTTGTCAGTGATACGCAAAGCAGAAATAGCCGTCTTAATCTCATATGTGCCCAGATAGGAGGCAGTCTCGCTGATGTTGGCAGGGATACCTGCAGCCTCCAGCACCTCCTTGACCATGGGGCCTGTTTCGCTGGTCGCCCTCATGAGGATGGCAATGTCCGAATACGTATAATTGCGCCAGGAGCCGGTCTTGTAATCGTAAAGGCGGCGGTTCTCTATGGCATCCCGGATAATTTCTACTATGACTTCCGCCTCGGAGGAATCATCGGCCTTAAAATAATAGTCAACAGGAGATTCATATGCTTCATGGACAGGCTCAACTACAGCCAATCCCGGCAGGAGTTTGGCCTGGTTGTTGTAGTTAGTTCCACCAAGACTCAGGGTCATGTGGCGCTCAAATACCTTGTTTACTGCATCCAGCACCTGTGGATTGCTGCGGTAATTGCCTTGCAGATCCAACCGATAGCCGGGATTGCCATCGGGGGAAAAGGCGGCATACTTGGAAATAAACAGAGAGGGCTCTGCATTGCGGAACCCGTATATGCTCTGCTTGATGTCGCCCACCATGAACATGTTGGGCCCCGTGCCTATCATGTTTGGGCTGAGATCGCTGTGGAGAGGTACCTCCTCAGGTCCGTCTGCTACAGCTCGTAGAACCCATTCCTGCAGGTTGTTGCTGTCCTGATACTCGTCCTCCATAACCTGTGCAAAGCGGCCTCGCAATTCTCTGGCCACCTGTGTTATGCGAGCCACACCATTCTCTCTATCCAGCTCCCACAGCAATTCCATAGCGCCTCGCTGCATGTCTCCAAAATCTATGACAGAGGCATTTTTCTTGGCCTGTCTGTATTCCTGAGCAAACTGCGACACCAAGTAGAACAGGTACTCCACCTGGGGATACTGTTCTGCCAAGGACTGCTCCAGCTGCTGTCGATTGATGTTGGGCATGGCTTGGGCAAAACTGTCCAGGTCCTTGCTGCATCTGGACAAGGTGGCCTTTGCTATAGCCAGCTCCTCCTGGACTTTCTGCCAGGAAACCCTGCACAATTTACTGCCATTTAGTTGCGACAGCACGGATAACACATAATCCCAGTTTGTTGAATCCATAGCCTGATTGAGCTGGGTCTGCAGATTTTCGACATAAGCCATAGAGGTATTTGCATTTTCCAACAATGCCTCCTGACTGGCCAGAGTTCGACTGCGGGTCTTGGATATGCCATTTTGAATGTCTTCTATTTCCTGGCTAAGAGCGTCCCGCCATATTTCCAGTGCGTCCCTGGCTTCATCAAGCAGGCCGGGTAGTCCCTGGTCAATCTGCTCCTTAATCAGAGGTAGCCACAGGCGATCAATGGCGTCCGGGGTGTAGCAGGACAGTTTCTGCTCCATCCATAATTCGGGGAAGGGCTGTTCCCAAATAAGCTCATACAGCTTGTATATGGTGGAGGCGAGGGCATCGGCATTTTTTGTCTTGGCCAAAATGGGCAGCAATTGTGCCATTAGGTGACTGTTGTGTCCCTGGGATTCTCTGTCCAACAGCTCGGACAGCAGTCTGCTCTGCAACATGGAGGCCTCGTTTTCATCCAAAACCCTGCTGTTCAGGTCAAAATCCACGTATGCAAAGTACTCTCTGGTTATATCCAGGCAGAATGAGTGCAGTGTCTTGATATTGGCGGAGGGTAGTTTGGTTAGTTGAGCCCTGAGGTTAGCAATCTGTGCAGGATCTGTGCCCGGATCTGCAATTTTGCGGCGCAAGGCCTTGGCAATGCTGGACCGCATATGTTCTGCAGCGGCCTCAGTAAAGGTAACCACCAACAGACGGCACACGTCAGTACCTGCAGAAATAGACCTGAGCAGTCGCTCGGTGAGAACGGCGGTCTTGCCGGAACCGGCAGCAGCAGACACCAAAACATCTGCGCCCTGGGTTTCTATAGCCTGCAATTGTTGTTTACTCCAGGTAAATTCAGGCATCCTTTCCGTCCTCCTCTCTTACTCCGTTGATGATTATCTCCATGTCTTCCACAGGAAGGTCATTAGCGCTTCTGTAATTACACCCCATAATGTCCTTGGCACAAAGGCCAGCATACTTGCAATATTTGCATGTATCCTTCTCCAGAGGCATGACCGGAAATAGTCCCTGTCGAATGGCAGAGCCAAAGTCTCCTGCCAATGCGGTGGAGTAGGCGATAATTTGAGGTATGTCCACTGTAAAAGGCTTGTCTTTCGTGCCCGCCCTGTCTCCGTGGGTGGTAGTTGATGGGAACAGGTTTTTGCACAGTTCTGCCTGGGACTTGTCGCTGTCTGCCATGTGCTGGACCTGGTCGGTCTCAATGCCGTCCAGAGACATATACCCCATGGAATAGGGCACTACCGGTGCGTTCAGGGAATTCCTGTATTCTTGATACCCTTTCAGGTATAGGGGAAGCTGAAGAGAAGTACCATAGTATATGTCCTGAGTTTTCAGAGTGGTATGGCCGGTTTTGTAGTCAATAACGCGAATACACTCTCCGTCTACTGTGGGTATGGTGTCAACTCGGTCAATCTTGCCCGAAAGATAGATGTTGCCTGAGGAATGAGATACCTGAATAGGCCTGATACCGGAGGTGCTGCCAAACATCAGCTCAAATGCCACAGGGAAATATCCTCGCTCTCTAATCTCGGCGGAACATGCGAACAGGGCAGAGGCAACAGCAGTAGATATATAGTGTTCTCCATGGAACAGGCTGTAGGTATTGGCGTATGGACTGAATCCTGCGCCGGACATCCGCTCCCTAACCAGGGGAACCACGTATGCTCTGGCGGCCTCTACCGAATCAATAGAGCCCCAGCTGTTATTTCGGGACAATTGGCGGCCACAAGTACACAGTAACTCGTGAACCAGAGAGCCCAGATCCGCTCCGTTTAGCTGGCATGTCTTGCGATCATTGACCGTGAGAACTCTGGAAATATAACACCTGTATGGACAATTGCCATACTCCTCCAAAGCAGTTACGGAAACCACATCGCCCATAAGGGCCAAGGAGTCCACCCCATTGTGCAGGGCAAAACTGTTCTGTCTCCGCAGGAACTGTGCAATCAGGGAAGTACAGACCTTGGCTGCCTCAGGATGGCGTATAAATGTGTTCCACAGAGAGGCATATGTGCCCTCCTGGGGAATGGGGTCAGGGGCACCATAGGGTATTCGAGGGTAATGCCTCATAATCTGCTCCAGGATGGTGCTGTTGGAACTAAGTGCGCTGATAAATCTGCCAAAGGCAGTGCCACCTGAAATAACAGGCGTACCCGGCTGAACCTCGACGCCAAGACCCTCGGATATGCGTGTAATCAGGGAGGAGGGGTTCAACTTCCTTCCCTGGGGGTCGCTGCAACTGTAGCTGATGGTCAGTTTGTCTGTGGACAATGTCAGGGCAGCGTAAGTTTCGTAATTCTTGTCGTAAATTGTTTCTGCAGTCGTCGGAGCCATGGCAATGCCACTTTGTCTCAGCAGCAGTCGCTCGTAGTCCGGAATGATTCCGTCAGGAGAGGGAATTGGGGGGAACTTGCCCTCCTGAGCGCCTATAATGTACACCGATGGCAGACTGCGGGAGCGTATGCGGTTAATGTCGCTGATAATAACCAGGTCGCTGCCGGTTGGAATGGCACCAACCTGTGACGCCTCTAAACCTGCAGACAGTAATGATACCAGTTGCCTGGGGGAGTAGGTCCTGTCTCCGGTGCATGTGCGCATGGAGTCCAGTACCGACAAAACTTTGGACCATATCTGACGGAATTGGTCGGCCCTCTTGAGACTGTCGGGAGAGTCGGTATCAGCCAGCATTGCATCAAGGGTGGCGTTGCAATTGAGCAACAGATATTTCTGCATAAAGTTTGCCACTGCCATGGCAAAGGTTCCGGCAGACATGGGTGTTGACATTGCCGAAGATAGGTAGGACAGCAGCTCCTGCAGGTAGGGCACTGCCGCGGGTAGATCAGTGTCTACTGTAGGATCAAGGCTGAGCCATTGACTTAGGTATCTGATGCCCATTTGGATGGCATAATTTTCCAAAATGTCTATGTCCTGGTCTGTCAAGTCTGTGAGACCGGTGCGCAGCATGGTAAATAGACTGTCTGAAATGTCTCCTCCATTTACTACTCCATGCAGTGCAGAGACAATGCAAATGGGCAGGGGAGCGGAGGAGATATTGTCGCTAGTGTCAAAGAAATAGGGAATGCCATACTCTTCGAAAATGGGTTGAATAATGCCGGAATAGTCAGCAATACTGCCTGCAGCCACTGCGATTTGCCCATAGTGTGTCAGTCCTGCATTAACCTCCCGCAGAATCCGCTCTGCTATGGCGGTACATTCCACAAATGGGTCGGAACAGGACAACAGGGCAACCCTGTCGTCTTCGCCTGTGTAGGGACGGGGAGCAATGTGGCCGTAATTTGCCTCAATCCAGCCCAATTGGCTGCCGGATTCATGGCGGTGGTTCTGGTTTAATTGGGTAAGGTTGCAGGGAATACTGTGTCTGTGACACATTTCCGTGACCGCCATCCAGGTTGAGTTCCCCTTGCGGAACAGGTCATTGTCAGGGTCGGTGGGGTCCATGGGTATTGTCAGGGTGACTTGACGGCAGACCAGCGCCAGCTCCCGGATGATGTCCATGTGGGCGGGTGAAAAGTCGGTAAAGCTGTCAATCCATATCTGGGCGTCTCTCAAAGAGGTGCAGTTGGGGATAGCCTGAGCCAACAGGGCCAGATCCTCGTCTCCGTCTTTGCCGAGGGAATGAATGCGGGCGTTGTAATGCTCCAATATCAGGGCCAACTCTGAGAATTTGCTCTGTAGGGAGGCATTTTCCACGTTGTTGGAGAAATCTTTCAGATCCTGTGGCGTTATGCCATATCTCTTAGCCTCTGTGACAAAGGACAAGAGCTTGGATGCAAAGCTGGAGCGGTCCGATTGGCGCAGATAGTAGGTCAGAGCCTGAGAATCCCGTAAATCGGCCAGTATGTCGGATAGTGTAATAATCTTGGAAACAGTGGATAGAGGCTTGCCGCCAGCTGTCCCCTGTTCGTCGAGACAGGCGTGGGCAAGTCGTGTGAAAGACAAAACCTCAGTGCCCATAAAGCCACCGCTGCTGTGAATGCTCTCGGCAAGGAGGACCTCGGCGGTCAGAGAAAACTGTTCAGGCACAATAAAAATGACTCTGCCCGAGGCGGAACCAGCCTCGGTGAGCTCACGAATCTGTTCTATGCACATGTGTGTTTTGCCTGTGCCACAGCGGCCGGCAATCAGATTCATACCCATGCAACAAGTATACTTTTGGTCTGTTGCCGAGTCAACGCAATGAGTGTATAATTTTACCCGTTTGGCAGGAGGATTAGCATGACTGGCCGGCAGAGATTGAGCGAGATATATAGGAGACTCCTGGAGCTATACCCTGACTCGGAGTGCTCCCTTGACAACAGACAGGATCCATGGAGATTGCTGGTGGGAGCCATATTGGCCACCCAGTGTACAGACAAGCGTGTCAACCAGGTCACGCCGGCGCTGTTTGATGCCTATCCGGACGTTTTCGCCATGTCCCAGGCCACTCCAGAGCAGGTCCTGCCATATGTCAAAACCTGCGGCCTGTCCAATCGCAAGCCTTACAGCCTGGTTTTGTCCGCCAGGGAACTTGTGGGCAAGTATGATGGCCGGGTTCCCGACACTATAGAGGAATTGGTGCAGTTGCCCGGAGTAGGACGCAAGATAGCAAACCTGGTAGTAGGTGACTGCTACGGTAAACCTGCAGTGGTTATTGATACCCATGCCAAGCGTCTGTTGTACAGGATGGGCATTACGGATAATACCTCTCCGGACAGGATTGAGATGGACGTCAGAGAACTGTTGCAGGGAGAGGATGGCTCTGGCCTGTGCCACAGGCTGGTAGATCATGGCAGGGCAGTATGTACCGCCAGGTCCCCTGGGTGTCAGACTTGTGGTTTGGCAGATATTTGTCTCAAAAGGATTAATTAATTACAGAGGTGCACTATGAACGATATGATTCAATCAATACTTACAACTTTGGGTTCCGCAATGATTCAGTATGGTACCAAGCTATTGGTAGCCCTGATTGTGTTGGTTATCGGCCTTAAGTTGATCAAATTGCTGCCCAGGTACTTTGAGAAGTCCAGAGGTTTCCGCAGGATGGATCCCTCAGTCCAGAGTTTTGCCAAGAGCGCAACAAAACTGGCTTTCAAGATAGTCCTCTTTATCACAGTAGCTGCGATTATGGGCATTCCTATGACATCATTTGTGACCTTGCTGGGTACTTTTGGCGTTGCTTTGGGTTTGGCTCTTCAGGGAGGACTGTCAAATGTCGCCAGCGGTATTATGATTTTGGTATTCAATCCCTTCTCTGTGGGCGAGTTTATCGACAACCATGTGGATAGCGGTGTTGTTACAGAGATCACACTGTTCCATACAGTTTTGACTACTCCTGACAAGAAAAGGGTAATTATCCCCAACAGCAAGCTTACTTCGGAAACAGTTGTCAACTATTCCAGGGAACCCCTTCGTCGACTTGACATGGTGGTTTCCACATCCTACGACGACGATGTTGACAAGACCCTGGCATTACTCAATGAAATTGTGGCGTCACATTCCAAGGTGCTCAAGGACCCCGCTCCTTTTGCCCGTATGACAGAGATGGCTGCCAGCTCTCTCAATTTCACTGTCCGCGTATGGGTCAAGGCAGAGGACTACTGGGACACATTGTTCGACCTGACAGAGGGAGTCAAGAAGGCATTTGATGCCAATAATATCTCTATCCCCTACGGCCAGCTGGATGTACACATTACTCAGTAATGTACAGTTTTGTGGACAATCTCTCAGTCTTATGATAGGATTAAACGGTTTATAAGAGGCAATTTTTCTTTATAGAACGACGATTTCGTGAGGGTTTATGCGGAATAAGCAGATTAAAATAGGCAAGATTAGTGTACCACTTGCTGCAGTTGTTGCGGCGATTGTACTTGTTGTCCTTGTTGTGGGCATGATTTTGCTGTTGACTATTCCCTCAGATTCGACCCAGGACATTACAGATTCCACACCTACTCCCACACCTGCTGCAGACAACACTCAGGACGTTACTGAAGACTTGACAACCGACGACTCCACGTCGGAACCTCAGGGTACTACTGCCCCCTGGGAGGGTACAGGTACAGGACTGTTTGAGGACTACAAGCAGACGGAGAGCGACTACCTGGCAGGACTGGAAGCGTCCACAGGTCTGGTGTTTGCCGACAAAACTATCACCGGGCCCATGGTTTACCGCAACGACAGCATTCGCAAGATGTTCACCATCAACGGCGAGTGTGGAGTCAATGGCTTCTTTAATCTGGTGGAATGTGACGATTTTACTAAGATATTGTCCGTCAACTATACAGAGGAGTATTTCAATGGGGGCTACTGTTATGGTATGTCCTTTGACGATCCCTACGAAATGCTCACTCCCGGAGACTATACCATTAACGACAATTGGTTTGAGCATGTAATTATACAGGCGGTGCCGGATACTACTACCAAATTGGTGATTTTCAGATGCCGCGTGCCCATGGTGTTTGTCACCGTAGCCAGAAATGCAGAGGCTCAGACAGTTATTTCGGCATACGAGAGACCTGACCCCGCCAAGCAGGTAGTATTTATCGATCCGTACTACGGCGGAGTCAATGATCTTGGAGGTTGGCGCAGCAACATTTCCATTTGCGAGCTTAATCTGAATATCAGCCTTCGCACCAATTCACTGCTTAGCAACGAGGATTGTCAGGTTTATCTGTCCAGGGACAAGGACGAATATGTAGGCATTTGGGAGCGTGTGTATCTGGCTGAGGCGGTGGAGGCCGATCTTTATGTTTGCGTTACTCACGTTAACAGCCAGACAGACAATACTTTGAGCGGAACAACAGTGGTATACGATTCTGCTGAAGACACTTCCGACAAGGCTCTGAACGGCAAGTCTCTGGCCCAGATACTGCAGCAGAAGATTACGGAGGGAGCCCAGACAAAGGATAATGGCGTACTTTCTATGGGTATATCTCCCTACAGATATACGTCAATCCCTTCAGCCATGGCGCAGATAGGATATATCTCCTGTGACGAGGATTTCTTCCAGCTCATCAAGGACGACTTCCAGTACAATGTTGCTGTTGCCATCAAGGATGCAATAGTAGAGGCTCTGGAGCTGCAGGACAATTAACGATGGATATCTTTTCCCTTGCGGTAGGACCATTGCAGTCAAATTGCTATATTCTGGGCAGCGAAGCAGCCCTGGTGGTGGACCCGGGTGGGGATCCCGAGAAAATACTGTATCTAATTCGAAGCAACAACATCTCAGTTTCCGGCATACTATTGACACATGCACATTTTGACCATATATCGGCCGCTGCTGATATTGCTGAAAATACAGGGGCCAAAGTGTACATTCATAGCCTGGACGAGGCGGGGTTGAGAGACGGATTTCTTAACTTGTCCCACATGATTGGATGCAAGGTGAATACCGTCGAAGGTGACGTAAAGCTGTCCGATGGAGATAGGGTGGCCTGCGACAATCTGGAACTTACTATCCTCCATACTCCGGGACATACCCCGGGCAGCATTTGTGCCTATTGGCAGGATGGAAAGGAGAGCTACCTGATTTCAGGAGACACCTTGTTTGAAGGATCCTATGGCAGGACAGATTTTCCGGGAGGCAACCCAAGTCATATGGTCAACTCCCTTCGCAGACTTGACAGAGAAATACCCCGTGGCACCCGCGTATTGCCAGGCCACGGTACAACATTTATTAAGGAATAACTTATGGCTAAGAAACAAAAAATTCAGATGACAAATCAAATGAGCATTGCCATCATGTGTTTGGCAATAGCAATTACCCTGCTGTTGGGTATTCTTGTGTTTACAGAGGGGGAGAGCTCTCCGGAAAACAAACCAACTCCCACACCGATATATGCAGATTCCATTCCAACAGCTACACCTGATGCTGGTGGCTCAGAGGGTGTTTCTGGTCCTACAGCTACCCCTACTCCTACCCCTGCAGCTCCTACATTCAGGCCTGATGCCCAGTATGGCAAGGAGCAGGGCACTCTATATGTGGTAGAGGGCGAGCCGGATTCACAGATATTCATCCGCAAGGTTGTGAATGGTAGCATTAGCTGGCAGGATGCCGATCTGGACCGTTTGGTGGAGGGTTCTTACTTTAACCTGGTCAGCGAGGAGTCATCGGGCTACTACATTATGTATAACGGCAACCAGTGGTACATGGACAAGTCCTGGCCCTCCGGCGATATCAGCTTCAAGCCGGTGGCAGCGGAGGATGCCTACTATCATATGGAACTCACCTCCATTTTCACCTATTCTAATATTAATAACCGCAAAATTTTCACTCTGTTTGGCACCTGTGACAGCACCAGCTCCCAGTGGAATCTGGTGACTATAGAGAATCAAGACAAGGGATTTAAGGTCACTTCCAGAAACTATACCGAGTCCTACAGCGCCGACGGATTGACTTATACTATTACGTTCAAGGATGCAAATAACCTGCTGACACCTGGTCAGTACATTATCGATGACCAGTGGTATTGGACCGCTACTGTTACCGCCGGTACCGGCACCGACAAGACTGTAACCTTGGTTTCCAAGAAACCTATGGTCTATGTGGTGGCTGCCCACGGAACATACAAGCAGACAATTATTTCTGCATATGAGAAGCCTCAGGATAATATAATTACTGTGTTCGTAGATGCGGGACACGGTGGCATTGACTGGGGCGCATGCTATACCCCCGAGGGAAGCAGTGTCATAGCCAGAGAGGCAGTTCTCAATCTGGCAATTGCCAAGAGAGTTACAGAGCTGCTGAGACAGAATGGCTATCAGGTATACACCACCAGAGATTCTGAGATTTATCCCGGACTCTTTGAGACAGCATACCTGGCCAATGCAGTGGAGGCAGATTTGTTTGTCAGCATTCACCAGAATGTTGATACATCCAATCTGAGCCGCAACGGTGTTACAACCTACTATCAGAAGGTTCTGGGCAACGACACCGACGGAACAGTCAGGGATATGAAGCCCGCAGAGGCATATGCTCTGGGACAAACTCTGGCAAACTGCATTCATAACAAGTTTGTGGCCACCACAGGAGCTGCAAATTTGGGTGTAGTAGGTGACAACTGGTGCGTAACCAGAGAAACCAAGATGCCGGCCATTTTGATTGAGTGTGGTTTCATGACAAATAGCGCCGAGCTGAACAATCTCATTAGCGACAGCTACATCGAGAAGGAGGCTCAGGCAATTTACGCAGGTATATTGGACTATTTGCAGACAACAGCACAATAACCGCAACGAACATGATATTTCGGCCTATGGCTGGAGGTATAATGTATGAACAGGTATTATTTTAAAGGCATATTGGCCGGTGTACTGGCAGCGGGAGCTGTCTGCGCCGGAGGCCTGTGGCTGGGAAACTGGCTGGGAGGCATTTTGCTGGGCGCATCTCTGATTCTAGGACTGGGTGCGTTTGGCAACGGAGCCAAGAAGAGAGCTGTGTTTATGGTAGGCGAGGAGGTCAAGCGCATCTCTCGCAGCGGCAGGGCCGGCATACGCCAGCTAAACGAGCACTCTGTCAGGACATCGAATAACGTCCTTCGCAATCGCCTCAAATCCATCTCATCTACCTGTGACAGGATTATCACCGAAATCAACAAAAAGCCTCAGCGAGCATTTAAGACGGAGAGCTTTTTGGATTACTACATTCCCACGGTGGACAAGATGATGACAAAATACGAAGAGTTGGAGCGGAACAGAGTCCGCACCGACGATGCGTTAAACTATATGAATGACGTCCACATATTGCTGGAGGATGTTGACAGAGCATTCAAGTCCCACTTACAATCGATTATAGATTCAGATAAACTGGAAGCGGCCAAGGAACTTAAGGTTTTGGAGAAAGTTTTGAGAGAGGAAGAAAACTAGATATACTTTTGGTTTCATAGCTACGGAGGTGTCACATGAGCGAAGTAACAAACATAGAACTCAACGAGAACATTGATATTACTGCAAACTTCACACAAGAGGATAAGGAGCGGGTCAAGGCGATTGCCGAAACCATTAACGTTGAAAATATCGAGGACGTGCTGACCTACGGAGCAGAGGCCCAGAGCCAGATTTCCAAATTTTCCGATGATATGCTGACTAAGGTTAAGACCAAGGACTCTGAGGCTATCGGAGAGTTGCTGTCATCACTGGTTGTTGAGATTAAGGAAATTGACAAGACTGCAGGCAAGAAGTCCTTTTTCTCCCGCTTCCGCAAGAATGTACAGAAGGCCGCAGCAAAGTACAACACCGTTGAGACCAATGTGGACAACATAGTTGCCGCTCTGAATGAGCAGAAAGAGCAGCTCATGCAGGATGTGGTGACCTTTGATGGCATGTATCAGCAGAATTTGGACTACTTCCATAACCTGACCGTATATATTGCCGCCGGCAACGATAAGATCAGGGAGCTGAGGGAGCATGAACTCCCCGCTGCACAGGCCAGGGCACAGGAATCGGGCCTGCAGGACGATGCTCAGTACGCTAACGACCTGGAGACCAGAATCAGTAGATTTGAAAAGAAGGTCCACGACCTGTCTCTGACCAGATTGGTTTCACTGCAAATGGGTCCCCAGATTCGCCTGATTCAGAACAACGACAGCCAGCTTATTGAGCGCATTCAGTCCTCAATTCTGAACACTATTCCTCTTTGGAAGAGCCAGATTGTAATTGGTCTGGGAGTCGCCAATGTGAATAAGGCGGTTGAAGCACAGAAGGCCGTCACCGATATGACGAATCAGCTGCTGAAGCACAACAGTGAGTTGCTCAAGGAAGGCACAATTAGCGTGGCCAGGGAGAGCGAGCGCGCAATCATCGATATTGAAACATTACACCAGACCAATGCTAACCTGATTGAGACCATCGACGCTGTCAAGCAGATCCAGGCCGAGGGAGCTACAGCAAGAATGGAGGCCTCCAAAGAACTGCAGAGACTTGAGGGTGAGCTAAAGGATAAATTGTTGGAGATGAAGAACGAAGGCTAACATGGTACCCAAACTTAAACTGGGTTTGATGATTTCCTCCAAGGAAATGCCTATGGGTGCATACCCTGACAGGAACACCAGGCCTATTGTGGACAAGCTCATAGAGATGAGTTACAGATACGCCGAAATCCATCTGACTTGCGGCGAGGATGAGCTTGTGGGTATTGATGCTCTGCTGGTAATGTATGTGGACGAAGGAAACCCCATCTATGTGGCCCAGGCACTATCAGACACCCGCATTCCAGTTCTCTTGTGGAGTGTCCGAGGAGACGACGAACAGGCCCCCCTGTTCAGGCATGCACAGCGTGGCGCCATGGCCGCGGCCGCACAGTTGGACCTGAGTGAATGCACCTTTACATATGTAGAAAACTGTTCAGTAGATGATCTGATATTCAGGTCTGCGTTCAGATATTTTACAGAGTCCGCCCTTCTCATGAAGGTTGTGGGCTACAGCGACCTGCACGGCCGTGGATACCGATTTGAAACAAAATATGTAAAATACGAAAAGCTCATGGAGACCATGGAGTCTCTGTGTGGCATGGCAGCTAAGGGCAGATTCGTCATGAGGCATCCTTCCGACGAATTTATGTTGCTGTTTAACTTCTCGGATTACTATGGACCATTGCCCAAGCCTGGAGAAACTGTTACACTACTCTCGTCAGCAATCCGTGACGGCGAGCTGCGCCTGTTCTGCTATGAGGTGCCGGTTGTTGATGGCCCCAGGTCTCTGGGCCCTCATCTGTGGATGCAGGTCCGCAGGTGGCCGGCTATCGAGACCAGAGTGGAGGCAGGTATTTACCCCATGTCCATGAATGTTTGCAAAGGCAAGCATGCCGTGGCAATCAGAAATTTTTGTACATATACAGGCTGTATTTTTGATGGCCTGAAATAGGAGGAACATATGAACACAAAGATTATCCCCGAAATTAAGAGCATTATCCTGAAGGAGGGTGGTACTTCAGTCAAACTGGCAGACTATGCATTGTCTCAGTTTTATGCTATTGAGGTACCCAAGACAACAGAACTGTTGGCAACCAAGGGCCGCAAGACTATAAATCTGGCATTTGACCAGGCCTATGGCCCTGAGGAGTATGTAATTACTGTGGATTCTGCAGCGATTGATGTGTGTGCCGGTTCTCCTGCAGGCGCATATTACGCAGCCTGTACTTTGGACCAGTTGGCCAAGCTGAATGATGGCTGTATTGAGGAGTGCCGCATTCAGGATAAACCCGACATGTGCGACAGAGCATTCTCCGACGATATCTCCAGAGGTGTTATTTCGACATTGGAGGACTTCAAGACAATTGTACGCCGCATCGCATACGTCAAGGGCAACATTTACATGCCCTACATTGAGGACAGCATGCAGTTTGAGAGTGTCCCCGAGTCAGGCAAATACACAGATCCTGTTAAGAAGGACGAGTTTAAGGAACTGGTTAGATATGCGGCAGACTATTATGTAAAGATAATTCCAATTATTAATGTTTTGGGCCACTGGGACCGAAACGGAAAACTGTCCTGCTTCAGCGACGTAATGCTCCACAAGGGCGATGACCCAGAGGCAGAGACCACTAACGCGCTGGATACCCGCGTACCCAAGACTCGCGAAATGGTCAAGAATATTCTGGACGAGATTATAGAAACCTTTGCCCCCATAGACAGAATTCACGTAGGTGGCGACGAGGTAGTAGACTACTTCCGCACTCTGGGCAGAGAGAAGGCAACGGAGCTCTACTGCTCCCATTACAAATTCGTCTGTGAGTACCTGGAGAGCAAGGGCATCAAGCCAATGATGTATTCCGACATGTTTACTCCCGTATGGGGAGATCACGAGCTGCCCTTCGAGGCAATCAACGACATCTCACCGAATGTTGACTTCGTATTCTGGGACTATGCTGTTCGCAGTCACTACAAGGGCGTTCAGCAGCTCAAGGACAACAACAAGGACTTCTATGTTTCACCAGCATCCATGTCCTACAACAGAGCATTGCCGGATTACAGGCTGGCATGGCTCAACGCTCAGGAGATGGCACATCAGGCAGGCACTGAGGCTAAGGGTATGATTATGTCATCCTGGGGCGACGGCGGCCTGTGCTTCAGAGAGGAAAACTGGTTTGGAAACTATGCAGGTGCAAACTTCGCATGGACAGCCCACAGTACATACACGCTGACAGATGGAGTGGAGGCATTCTTCGCCATAATGTTTGGCATTAAAGTGGATGTTGCCAAGTTCCAGAGACTTATGGACTACGACTTGACCATCTTCTCCCGCAGAAAGCCAGATGCAGATCCCCATACATATGACAGCTACAATGAAATTACCCATGTGGGTATGCATGTCTTTAACCTGATGTACGCTCCTTGCTTTAGAAATCTGGAACCCGAGATTAAGATGGCCACCGAAGGTATGGTAGATTTGTTCGCCGAGAGCCTGGATTACTTCTCATCTCTGGAGCCTACCAGAAACCAGCAGACCTACGGCGTATTCTTGTTTGACATTCGCCGCACCCTGACTGCAATGATGAAGATTGCACTTCTCAAGAGTGAGCAGTACAAGTTCAAGGATGAGGCAAAGGCCGACGTTCTGCCCCTGTTGGAGCTGGCAGAACAGGCAGAACAGGACCTGCAGGAGGCCGAGAGGGTATGGTTTGAGACCAACAGGTTGTCAGGCTGGAATTACTACATGGCAAGAGGCCTTGATCTGGTAGAGGGTCTGCGAGCTCTGGCCAGATACTGTGACAACGTTAAGAAGTTCGGCGAAGACAAACTCTTGGGAAGAGTATATTGATGATTTGACACAAAGGAGAGACACGAGAACACTATGGAGAACGTTATTAACTCAGCAGCGATGCCTTTTGTCGTAAGCGCAATAACGAAAATGTTTGTAAAGGAAGAGAAGAGCCATGGAGGCTCCCACGATTCCTTTGAAATGGTGTATGTGAAATCAGGCACCGGCGTGTTTGAGTTTGGCAGAAGCAATATTGAGGTTGGCCCCAACGATTTGGTGGTTATCAGGCCCCATGCATCCCATAGATTTTTGTCAGATGACCGCAACACCTGCGAATTGGTTCTGGTGTACTTCTCCTTTGCAGACAACTTTGGCAGCACTGTAGAATCCCAATCTGCTAAGGAGTTCCTGGGTTATATCAACAAGGAGGACGGAGAGCCGGCGATTTCTGTTAAGGTCAGACAGAAAAACGACATCATCACCTGCATGAACCGAATTATTGAGGAACAGGCAGACAATGGTGAGGATTTGTCTGAGGAAATGCAGAGATTGTTGATGCAGGAGTTGTTTATTTTGGTTTCCCGAGTCCTCAAGACCGAGTATCAGAACACCATATCAAGAGCAGGTGGACAGAAGGTTAAGGAACTGATTAAAATCTCGGAGAACTACATCCGCAACAACTACGAGAGAGAGCTTGATTTGTCTACAATAGCAGGCAAGGTATTCCTAAGTCCAAGCTACTTTATCCGCGTATTCCGGGAAGAGACCGGCCTGAGTCCCATTAACTATTTGCTCAAGGTACGCATTGAAAATGCCAAGGAGATGCTCAAGACCACAAATATGAAGGTGCGGGATATTGCTACTGCTGTAGGTTTTTCCAACCAGCAGAGGTTTAATGAAATGTTCAGAAAATTTACCAGCATGACACCCCTGGAGTTCCGGAGGACCTGTACTCAATGACACTGTACACCTGTGTCAGGCAGTCGGAACTGGAGTTCTACCGCCAGGTTGGTATGGAACCTGTGGGTGAGAACTGTGTCCTGGTTGAAATCGATGGCTGCACGCGACATTATCTTAAGGCATACCTTAGTCCTGCAGACTGTCCTGGCTACAATTGTGAGGGATGGCAGGTAGTAGCTGTTGAAGTTGTGCCCGATTCCTGCTATATTGCTGAGGGTGCTTTCGCCAGCAATGATGTGAATGCACCGGATTGCCTGCCCGAGCTGTTCCAAAACAGCGTAATTCCAATGGGGAAGTATCGTCTGGGACAGTATTGTAGGCCTATATGCCTAGTGCCCGGGACAGACAGAACATTGTCCTACCTCAACGAGAAACCAGGAAAACAACCTGCACTGTACGATTTGGCAGAGGACATGTATGGAGACAGGATTTTCGACAAGCTGACGGATGGGTTGCTGTCCAAGAGAGAACTGACAGAGTTGGCCTGCAAGTATCTGGTTGAGTCAGGGAGAGCTAATGTGACCCAATCGTCAAATTGGGACTATATAATGTATGAAACCGATGACGGAGAGAAATTCTTACTAAGGAGAAGTGACAATAAATGAGTGAAGTAAATACCCATAACACAAACGGAGCAAACTCTGCAGTGGAGAAGCATGGGGAAGGCAACAAAAAGAACTATCACAGAAGGCGTCACACAAGCAACGGCCAGCACAATCAGGCCAAGGCTCAGCAACAGAATAACAACCAACCTCAGGGCAACCAGGGTGGACAGCACAATCAGCCCAAGGCACAGCACCAAAATGACAATCAGGGCCACAACAACCAGGGAGGCCATCAGAAGCCTCAGCAGCAGAACAACGGCCAGCACCAGGGCAACCATGGTGGTCAGCACAATCAGCCCAGGGCACAGCATCAAAATGACAATCAGGGCCACAACAACCAGGGAGGCCATCAGAAGTCTCAGCAGCAGAATAACAGCCAGCCTCAGGGGAATCATGGTGGCCAGAATAATCAGCCCAAGCAGCCTAAAAATCAGGCTGGTCAGAACAGAGGCAACCAGGGCGAATTCCGCAAGAACAGACATGATCGTGGCAACCAGAACCGCAAGCCCCATGTGGAGACTGTGGAGGATATACGCAGAGACATTCAGCGCATAGAAAAGGAAATCCGTCTGGAGATTCAGGAGATTGCCAGCACCAGATACTAATACTATGTGAGCGCACCCACCTGTGAAAAAAGCCGTTGACAGTGAAGTTTTGGTGTGCTACTATTTAATCCGCGCTTGGCGGTATAGCTCAGTTGGCTAGAGCATGCGGTTCATACCCGCAGTGTCGTTGGTTCAAATCCGACTGCCGCTACCAAACGAAAATCCGTTCACGAAAGTGGACGGATTTTTGTTTGTATTATTCAATATTCATTATTCATTAAAGAGAACGGATTTTCAAATGAATAATGAATATTGAAGTCGCTTCGCTGATGAATAATTATTACGATTTCGTCGCTTTTATGCTATAATGCATATAGGTGGTGATGATATGAGGAAATTATCAATTGTTTTTATGTGTTTGGCAATTATTTTTTCTTTTGCTGCTTGCTCTAACAATGTTGAGTTTACGGAAATTGAAAATAAAACCATTGTAGCAACCGATGGCACGGAATATACTTTTGTCGGTAACGAAGGTAGAGTTTTGTGTTTTGGGGAATGGGAATTCATAGGTCATTTAAAAGGGGAAAAAAAGACCTTTGTTCATCTCACTAATAAAATTAAAACAGGTATGTATTCTGTTAATGGTAATCAAGACGTTTTGGTAAGATATTTCCCCGACAATGAGTTTGCCGCCATATATATAAAGTCCGATTTGCTTAAAAC
>JAFVXO010000092.1 GCA_017501105.1 Clostridia bacterium
AATGTGACGTTGGTTCCCATCATTACGTTGTCCTTTTTGGTGTGCCAGTTGGCATAGACCGACACAACCTCAGGCATGCGTGCAGTCAAATATCCCACCAGCCCCAGCAGCCATGTACGTCCGCCGCGATGCCTCTCCAGGGTCTCATGGCCTGATGCATTGAGAATAACTGTAACCATGAGGGTGCCAATCGTAGTTGTACGCAGATACAGTCCGCGCAGCAATCCCTTTCCTGTATTTTCGTCATAAATCGACACGGGCCCCATATCCAGATAGCTCCTGAACATCTGCATGCACTTGTTGATAAGAGGATTCTGTATGTTGCAATCGTCACATTCCACCACATTGTGGCTACCTGTGGAGTAGAATCCCACCTTGACCTTGCCGGACTTGTCCCTGGTCACAGGGTAAATAGCCTTGTTCCTGTAGTTCTCCATAGCCGAACTGCCATCTGGACCGTATGCTGGGCAAACTCTGTCTGGGCTAATGTCTCCCGACTGCTTGCCTATCCTGACCAAGGCATCCTTAACGCGCTGGACCTTGGCCCTGACCTCGGCCTCATAGGTAACGTGCCGAAATGTACATCCACCGCACCTGCCGGCCACTGAGCATCCCATGTTTTCTGCCCTGTCTGGTGAGGCCTCCAGTATCCTGGATATCTTGGCCCAGGCGTAGGTCTTGGCAACCTTGAGCACCAATGCCTCCACCCTGTCTCCCACAGCCGCAGACCGCACAAACACCACCATGTCGTCCACTCTGCCAACGCCATAGCCCTCCTGGGTCATGCCTGTTATATCCAATGTGATTGTGGCGTTCTTCTGTAGCATCTCAATGTCTCCGTACTGCGCATAAATAGTCATTTTCATTATACCTTAAAAGAAAGCAAATGGAACTTGCCCTAATATAAACAATTTACACTATATTAAAACTTTAGTGCTATAATGGCCTCTGTATATTGTAGAAAAGTGAAAGGACATTCACCCTGTGTTTAAGAAATTAGCCAAAAGCGTTCGTGGCTATTGGAAGGAGTCCATTTTGGCTCCCACCACCGTAGCCATCGAGGTCGTAATGGAGGTACTTATCCCCTACCTTATGGCCACCCTTATCGACAAGGGCATTGAGGTCGGCAACATGAACGTTATCGTTCGGTATGGACTCTTGATGTTGCTCTGCTGCTGTATCTCAATGGCAGGAGGAGCTTTTGCAGGCATTTTTGCCGCCAAGGCATCTGCCGGATTTGCCAAGAACATGCGTCGCCGCCTGTTTTACGCCGTGCAGAACTTCTCCTTTACAAATATCGACAAGTTCTCCACCTCCAGTTTGGTCACCAGATTGACTACGGACGTATCCTTTGTGCAGAATGCATTCCAGATGCTGATCCGCATCGCCGTCCGTGCCCCCTTGATGATGATTTTCTCCCTGATTATGGCATCCAGAGTCAGCCCGCAGCTGTCCCTGGTTTTCCTGTGCGTAGTGCCCGTTTTGGGCATTGGCCTGTTCCTTATCGCCAGCAAAGCTATGCCCACCTTCTCCAAGGTGTTTAGTACCTACGACGATATGAACAACGTTGTGGACGAGAACCTGTCCGGCATTCGCGTGGTCAAGGCCTTTGTCCGCGAGGAGCACGAAAAGTCCAAGTTCCACTCGGTTTCCGAGAGACTGTATCGCCTGTATCTCAGAGCAGAGCACATTTTGGCATTTAACTCCCCTCTGATGATGTTGTGCATGAACAGCTGTCTCCTTCTGGTTTCCTGGTTTGGCGCCAGGCTGATTATTATGAGCGGCGGTACCACATTGAGCACCGGCGGACTGACCAGTTTGTTCTCTTACTCCACTCAGATGCTCATGTCCCTTATGAATCTTTCCATGATCTTCGTTATGCTGACCATGTCCAAAACCTCTGCCCACCGTATCGTGGAGGTGCTGGACGAGGAGAGCGACATCCTTAGCCCTGAGACTGGCGCAGTTACTGAGGTGGCAGACGGATCCATTGACTTTAACAACGTTTCCTTTAGCTACTCCGGCGACTATGATCACCTGAGCCTCAAGAACGTCGACATTCACATCAAATCCGGCGAGACCATTGGTATTATCGGCGGCACCGGATCGTCCAAGTCCACCTTTGTGCAGATGATTCCCAGACTCTATGACACAACAGAAGGACAAGTTTTAATCGGTGGCGTGGATGTCAAGCAGTACGATCTGGACACCCTCCGCGGCCAGGTTGCCATGGTTCTACAGAAGAACACACTGTTCTCCGGCACCATTAAGGAAAATCTGCGCTGGGGTAATCCCAATGCCACTGACCAGGAGATGGAGGAGGCCTGTCGTATGGCAGATGCCCACGACTTCATCAGTTCCTTCCCCGACGGATACGACACATATATCGAACAGGGTGGTTCCAACGTCTCCGGTGGACAGAAGCAGCGCCTCTGTATCGCACGAGCACTGCTCAAGCGCCCCAAGATCCTGATCTTGGACGACTCCACCAGTGCAGTTGACACTGCAACAGATGCCCGCATTCGCCAGGCTTTTGCCAGGTACATCCCCGAAACCACCAAACTGATCATCGCACAGCGTATCGCCTCTGTTCAGGATGCCGACCGGATCATCGTTATGGATAACGGTTCCATTGCAGACGTAGGCACTCACAGCGAGTTGCTGCAGCGCAACAACATTTATCAAGAGGTTTATTACTCTCAGTTAAAGGGAGGTGAGGATCATGAGTAGAATGGGCGGCCCCGGTGGCAGGAGAGTAGGAGCACTTCCTCCCGGCACCAAGATTGACTTTAAGACAGCCAAGAGATTGCTGGCCTATGTCGGACGCAACAAGATTTTACTGGTTGTTGTTGCTGTTTGTCTTTTGATCTACTCTGTGGCCTCAGTTGCAGGCAGCCTCTTTACAAGCACATTGGTGGACGACTATATTTCCCCTATGTTACTGGAGTACGTACCCGGTGCTGAGGCGGCAGGTTTCTTCAGTGGCCTGGCCAAGTTGGTACTGACAATGGCATTGCTCTACATTCTTTGTATTGCGGCCAACTTCACATCCAACTGGTTCATGGTCCGGGTTTCCCACAACACCCTCAAGCAGGTCCGCAACGACATGTTCGACAAGATGCAGACTTTGCCCGTCAAGTACTTTGACACTCACCCCAGAGGTGATGTCATGAGCCGTTATACCAACGACGCCGACACCCTCAGACAGATGATTTCCATGAGCTTGCCCCAGGCAGTTTCTTCTCTGCTCTCGGTTACAGCTGTGCTCATTGGTATGCTGGTGCTGAACGTGCCCCTGACCATATTCGTGGTACTGTTTGTTCTGGCAACCACTACCCTGACAAAACCCATTGCAGCCAACAGTGCCAAGTACTTCGTACGTCACCAGTCAGCGCTGGGCAGTGTAAACGGCAACATCGAGGAAATCATCAACGGTCAGAAGGTAGTTAAGGTGTTCTGCCACGAGGATGCTGCCAAGGCCGACTTTGACAAGCTGAACGATGAACTGGAGCACAACGCCTACAGCGCAAACAAGTTCGCAAACATATTCTTCCCAATCATGGGCAATTTCGGCAACGTTCTGTACGTTATGGTGGCCCTGTTGGGAGGCGTCATGGCCATCAAGTGGGACGCCGTTTCCCTGGGCACTGTGGTTGCATTCCTGGGCATGTC
Organism: Clostridia bacterium; assembly: GCA_017501105.1. GTDB lineage: Bacteria > Bacillota > Clostridia > RGIG7378 > RGIG7378 > RGIG7378. The sequence continues at coordinate 3,673 of JAFVXO010000092.1, forward strand.
CCGCAACTTTGCAATGCCCATCAACCAGCTGTCACAACAGATTAGCTCTGTTATCATGGCGCTGGCCGGTGCCGCCCGTATATTCGAGCTTATGGACGAACAACCCGAGGAGGACGACGGCTATGTTACTCTGGTAAATGCCACCTATGACGAGAATGGCAACATCCAGGAGAGTGACAAGAAGACCGGCCTCTGGGCGTGGAGACATCCCCACCAGGCCAGCGGAGAGGTAACATATACTCCCCTGACCGGCGACATCCGGATGTTTAGCGTAGACTTTGGCTATGTGCCTGAGAAGCAGGTTCTCCACGACATCACGCTGTATGCCGAACCGGGACAGAAGGTGGCCTTTGTAGGTGCCACAGGCGCTGGCAAGACAACCATCACCAACCTGCTGAACCGATTCTACTCCATTGCGGACGGCAAGATTCGCTACGATGGTATTAATATAAACAAGATTAAGCTCAGCGACCTGAGACGCTCTCTGGGCATGGTGTTGCAGGATGTAAACCTGTTTACCGGTACTGTTATGGATAATATCCGTTATGGACGTCTGGATGCCACCGACGAGGAGTGCATCGAAGCCGCAAAGTTGGCCCACGCCCACGAATTCATCGAGATGCTGCCCCAAGGCTATCAGACAATGCTCACCGCCAACGGCGGCAACCTGTCTCAGGGACAGAGGCAGTTGCTGTCCATTGCAAGAGTTGCTGTTGCCGACCCGCCGGTTATGATCATGGATGAGGCTACCTCCTCTATTGACACCCGTACCGAGGCCATTGTTGCACGAGGCATGGACGCCCTGATGAAGGGCAGGACCGTATTTGTCATCGCTCACCGTCTGTCCACAGTACAGAACTCCGACGTCATCATGGTTCTGGACCACGGACGCATTATCGAGCGCGGCAACCACGAGAGCCTTATCGCAGAGAGAAAGAACTACTATCAGCTGTATACCGGCGCCTTTGAACTGGAATAGCAAAATAGGCAGACAAAACACTACACAAACAGCCACGATACGAGATTTATCGTGGCTGTTCTCTGTCTTAATCCCTGGTTTTATGTTACAATCTGTGTGCATATAGTGTATGGATACCGGGCCAGACAAACACCACAAATATAATGAAAGGAACAATAAAGTTACCGGTACTGCTTTATTAGCTCGTTTTATGATTACATGTTCTAATTGCGGCCACAGCATGGCAGATGAGGCTAAATTCTGCCCCGAGTGTGGAACCGCTGTATCCACCCAGGAGAATGTTGCTCCTGCTACACAGGAGGAGACCGCTCCCGTGGAGGCAGCTGCTCAGGAAGAAACTGCAGAGGCTGTTACCGCTGCGCCTGAGGCTCCCGCCGCACAGGAAGAGGCTGCTGCACCCAAGGCAGCAAAATCCGAAAAACTTTCTGCATTGGGTGATTTGTTTAAGAAGTTGCCCAAGAAATTTGTCACTCTGGGAATTTGTGTTCTGGCACTGATTCTGGTTATTGGCCTTGCTTTCGGAATTGCTAACTCCGGCGACAAGGGCTTCCTGCTCTATATGTCTGACGACAACCTCTTTGTTGCAGATGGCAAGAAGCTGAAGCCTGTCGTACTCTGCGACATCTCAGAATTTGAGCCCGCATCCTCCGACATCAGCGAGGACGGCACCAAGTGGTTGCTCTGTGATGAGGATGGTGCACTGTACTATGCAGAGCTTGGCAGCCGCAAGGGCCCCGTAAAATTGGCCAGCGACTACGACAGAGCATACGCCAGCGAAGATTTCAAGATATTCACCTACACCAAGGACAACGCCATTTACCAGTGCAATGCCAAGGGCAACGCTGTCAAGGGCGAGAAGAAGGTTCAGGGCAAGGTGGGCTCTCTGCTCGCCGTATCTCCCGACGCAAAAATTCTCTACTTTATGAATGAGGACGGCGACTACTATGTTAAGGATGGCCGCAAGGACGCTCAGTTGATTTGCGAAGCTGACGAATTTACCAGAGCTCTGGGATTCACCGAGAACTACAAGACTATTTACTTCCTCAATGACGAGAACACTCTTTGCTCCAAGACCATTGGCAAGGACGTAGTGGAAATTGTCGAGAACGTTATTGGCACTTATGGGTTCTACATGAACTTCACTGACGGAACTTTCTATGCCATCACCTCCGACGACGAAGTTGGCGGTTCCTCTGACGCCGTTATCGACGGTTCTGTTGACCTCGATTCCATTGCCCAGCGTACAGCAACACTCAACTACATCAACGGCACCAAGGTGACCGCAGTTATCGAGGAGTTGCCCTATAATTACAGCGGATTCAGCATGAGATGCGCAAGAGAGGATGACGCTGCTGTTCTTAGCTACTTCGACTCAGAGGAGGCGGAAACCGTTTACCACATGATTGTAGGTTCCAAGGCTGGCTTGTGGGACGAGGAAATTGCAGAGATCTGTGCAATCGCAACCGACGGTTCCGCTGTTTACTACATCGATTCCTATGACGAGGACGGTCTGGGTGACCTGTACCGCGCCAAGGTAAGCGCTAATCCCTCCAACGGCAAATTGGTAGACGAGGACGTTACTAAGGTAAGTCTCTTTGCCAACAAGCCCGTATACTACAAGGATATGAACGAGGA
>JAFVXO010000015.1 GCA_017501105.1 Clostridia bacterium
AATTACATTTTATCTCTGGTTTTTACCGCATGCTCTCACAAAAAAGAGACCCTCCATGTGAAGGGTCTCTCTAATCTTGTGTCGTATCGATGTATTACTTGAGAATCTTGAGAAATGCAAGAACTGAAAGAACAATACCAACAAGGCAGTACAGGTCAACCAATCCTCCCAACAATCCGCAAAGTATGTTAACGATGGGAATAAGTGATACAAGCTTAATAACAAGACCTGCAACAATGCCAATTACCAGGTAGATAATAATAGCAATAATGAGATCAACTACGCTATTTGCCTTAAATGCTCTGGGCCAATACTTCTTGAGAAAATCCATATTAATGTCTCCTTATATAAATATATGCGGGTAACCCCTTGACCTAAGTGTATGCTCGATAAATACAGAAACATCACTAAATCACAACATCATCATTATACAACATTTTACATCCGATGCAATAAGAACCAAGGCTGGCACAAATCACATCAGCTTGTAAATCATGTCAGTATAGTCGTTGGGGCTGTCGGGCAACAGGCCTGCCATAAGCTGTGCCTGGACATACAGTATTCTGGCGTAATCTGCGGCCTTTACCGGGTCACTCATCATGGTCTCCCTGAGCTTTGCAAACACAGGGTGTTCTGGGTTCATTTCCAACACGCGGTCTGCCCTGATGTTACTGTCAGGCTGTGCGGCACTAAAATATTTCTCCATCTCAAAGGACATACCCATTCCTGCAGACAGGCATACAGCATGGGACTTGAGTTTCTTGGAAATTACAACTTCCTTGACCTCATTGCCCAGGGTCTCCTTGACGAAGTTTACCACTCCATTTTGGAGGGTCTTATCCTCCTCTGTTGTCTCCTTGTCCTCAGCCTCGATGCCCAGGTCGTCGTTGTTGACTGAGCGGAACTCCTTGTCCTTGTATGAATTAATCCTGCGGGCATCAAACTCGTCTACCTCCTCGGTAAAGTACAGCATCTCGTAGCCCTTGTCATTCAGGAGTTCTGCCTGGGGCAGTCCGTTGATAAGGTTCATAGACTCACCGGTTGCATAGTAAATGTACTGCTGCTCCTGGGGCATTCTCTCCACATATTCTGCCAGAGTTGTGAGCTTGCCCTCCTTGGATGAGGCAAATAGCAGCAGGTCTGCCAGTTCTGCACTCTTGGGATCAAAGTCTGAGGCAATCTGATACTTGAGAGAACGGCCAAACACGCCGTAGAACTTCTCGTACTCTTCTCTCTCGTTTGCCAGCATCTTGTCCAGCTCTGTGCGAATTCTCTTCTCGATGCTCTTGGCAATAATGCGCAGCTGTCTGTCGTGCTGGAGAATTTCTCGTGAAATGTTAAGGGACAGGTCGGGAGAATCCACCAATCCTCTGACGAATCTAAAGGAATCCGGCAACACCTCGCCACACTTATCCATGATCATAACTCCGTTGGAGAACAGCCTGAGACCCTTCTCAAAGTCCTTCATGTAAAAGTCGTAGGGCAACTGGGATGGGATAAATAGCAGCGCCTTGAAGGTTACCTGTCCCTCTACGGACATGTGAATAACTCTGTGAGGCACGCTGTAGTCCCCAAAAGACTGCCTGTAAAAATCGTTGTATTCTTCGGTTGTAACCTCGGATTTCGGTCTGTTCCACAGGGGAATCATGCTGTTGAGAACCTCCATCCTGCTGACCTTTTCATACTCGGGCTTGTCCTCAGTGGAGCCGGTCTTCTCTTCATAGCGGGAAACCATACCGCTAATGGGGTATCTGATATAGTTGGAGAACTTCTTAACCAGTCTGCCGATGGTGCCCTCCTCCAGGAACTCGGAATATTTATCGTCCTCTGTGTCCTCTTTGAGTTCCATAATAACGTCAGTGCCCACCTCTTCCCTGGTAGCCTCTGTAATGGTATATCCGTCAGCTCCTGTGCTCTCCCAGCAATAGGCAGTGTCCGCTCCCTGGCGGCGGGTTATAACCCTGATCCTGCTGCTGACCATAAATGCAGAATAAAAACCTACGCCAAATTGGCCAATGGCTGAAATATCCGCGCTATCATCCAGCTGCTGCTTAAACTGCAGAGTTCCGCTGCGAGCAATAACGCCCAGATTATTTTCCAGTTCCTCCATGGACATTCCGATACCATTGTCGGAAACGGTAAGAACACGATTTTCCTTGTCGGATGTAATTACTATGCCCAGGTCCTCTTTAGACACGCCAACACCGGAGTCCGTAAGGGATGCGTAGTAGCGCTTGTCCAATGCGTCGCTGGCATTGGATATTATCTCGCGGAGAAATATTTCCCTGTGGGTATATATTGAATTGATCATCAGATCCAGCAATCTTTTAGACTCTGCCTTAAACTGTTTCTTTGCCATAATTAGCCTCCTTACCTCTTACCTTTTACCTTTTACCTCTTACCTTTTACCTCTTACCTTTTACCTCTTACCTCTTACCTCTTACCTCTTACCTTTTACCTCTTACTTTTTACTTCTTCCCTATTCTTCTCTGCCCTCAGCTGTCCGCATGCACCGTCGATATCCTCGCCTAACTTGCGCCGAACCGTGGCATTAATGCCAGCCCTGTTGAGCCTGTCACAGAAGTTACGCATTCTATCACTGGGCAACAGAGGGGATTCCTTAACATAGTTTAATCCAATCAGGTTCACATGGCAGTTCTTGCCTCTAAGCAGCTTGATCAGTTTGTCGCAGCTCTCGTCGCTGTCGTTTACCCCTCTTATCAGTGCATATTCGTAGGATATTCTCCTGCCCGTTTCCCGGAAGTAGTAGTCACAGGCCTCCATCAGTTCTTTGATGCTGTATCTGCGGTTAATGGGCATGATCTTGGATCTGGTCTCATCGTCGGGGGCGTGCAGAGACACAGAGAGAGTTATTCCCATATGTTCCTTGGTCAAATCATATATCCTAGGTACAATTCCGCAGGTGGACAAGGAAATATTGCGCATGCCTATGTTTTTTCCCTCAGGGCTATTGATATAGCGAATAAACGCCAGCACATTGTCGTAGTTGTCCAGGGGTTCTCCCACTCCCATGAGTACGATGTGACCTACCTTCTTACCTGAGGCGGCCTCCATAGCTATAACCTCATATGCCATCTCACCCGCTGTCAAGTTCCGGGTAAAGCTTACCTTGGATGATGCACAGAATGCACAGCCCATCTTACAGCCCGATTGTGACGAAATACACACGCTGTTTCCGTGTTCATACTGCATGAGCACGCCCTCGGCAAAGGCGCCGTCCTCAAATCGGAACAGAAACTTCTCCGTGCCATCCTTTTGAGAAATGCGGTGACTCTCAATTGATCCCCCTATAACGCTGTGATGCTGAGCCAACAGTTCCCTGTCCTTGTTGGATAAGTTGGTCATATCAGCAAAGTCAGTTACGCCGCTGGCCATCCACAGGGATATCTGCTTGGCTCGAAAGGCCGGCATACCAAGGGGCGCAATTGCCTCCCTAATTTGTTCTACATTAAGGCCTAATAACTCCATATCACCTGGTCCTCCTTAGTTTTGCCACAAAGAATCCGTCCGCATTGTACAGGCCGGGCATTATCTGCACCATACCCTTATGCCTATGGGTCAGGCTGGCTCTCTTTCCAACGGTACTGCGCATTTCAGAGAAACTGCGGATGCTGACTAATTCAAAATTGGGGTGTTTACTTAAAAATGCCTTGATAACATCCTGGTTCTCCTCATGGCAACATGTGCATGTGGAGTAAACCATGGTGCCACCAACCTTGAGGCATGGCCACTGTCTCTCCAATATCTGCAGCTGCAGCTGACCATTGGCCAGAATTTCCTCCTGGGTCACCGAGTACTTAATTTCAGGCTTCCTGCCAATTACTCCCAAACCGCTGCAGGGCACGTCTGCCAGAATGCAATCTGCGGTGCCATCCTCTGCCACCTGCTCCAGGGAAACATCCTTACACCTGGTCTCTACAATGGTTACCCCCTGGGTTGCGGCCATATCGTCAATGAGTTTAACTCGGAAGTCGTGTATATCGCAGGCAATAATCTTGCCTGAGTTGTCCATTTGCTGTGCCATCAGCATGGTCTTTGATCCCGGCGCAGCACACAGGTCCAGCACCACGTCCCCAGGCTGGGGATCCAGAACCAGAGGAGGCATCATAGACGATGAATCCTGAACTGCAAACGATCCTGCAGGCAATTCCCTGCTGAGCGTGATTATGTCTCCGCCCTTCTTAATGCGGTATGCACCCTCCATCAAGGGGACAATAGCATATTCGATGCCCAAATCCTCCATGCTTTGTTCGAATTCTGCAGTGGTCTGCTTGAGGGTGTTTGCCCTCAAAGTAATCTCCTGGGCGTAGGTTGTGGAGTTAGCGGCTCGTTCTGCCAACGTGGTGGCCTCCTCACTGGTCAGTAGACGAGTTCCGGTCTTATACATCTGCTCCACAGCATTGCGATATGCGTCAAATACAAGCTCAGGCATGGACGCAGCTATGCCCGGCGCCACAGTCTCGCTCTGAAGTTTGTCCTTGTTTCGGATAATGTTTCGCAGCACCGCATTGACAAATCCCTTGTGGGCCTCCTTGCCCCTGGATGATACAAGCTTGACTGCCTCATCGCATATGGCATAGTCAGGCACTCCCTGCAGGAACAACAGCTGGTAGGTGCTCATGCGCAGTATTGTCAAAACCCCCATATCTGTAACCTTTTTTCGGATAAATCCTGCCAGAACATGGTCGATATAAATCAGATTGCGTATTGTTCCGTAGACAATTTCCGTAGCCAGAGCCCGGTCTTCTCTGGGGGCCTGCTGCATCTGTTCGTTGTATCTCAAGGACAGAGTAGAATAGGCCTTGTTTGAAAAGACCCCGTTAAGAATATTAAATGCTATTTGTCTGGACTTGGAAACGCCTGCACACATAGCTACACATTCTCCGCTGTAGGCACCAACCTGGTACCCTCTGCTATAGCGTGGCCTCTCAGGTAATCCTGTGCCCTCATGGCCTTGCCCCCCTCGCCCTGTACTACCTCCAGGCTAACTGCACCATCGTTGCACACAACATACAGGCCTCTACCGTCTCCGACAAAAACCGTTCCTACTGTCAGAGCGGGTACAGGTCCGCTGTAGGGTTTTGCCTCCCAGACCTTGAGCCTGGTTCCATTGTAATAGGCATATGTTACGGGGGATGGATTCATGCCCCTGACCTTATTAACCAAATCAGCCACAGAGCAATTAAAATCCAGAGCTCCATCCTGTTTTGTAATCATGGGGGCAAAGGTCACCTGTGTGGAATCCTGCTTAATAGGTGTGAGCGTCCCCTCCTCCATGGCCTCCAATGTACGGATAAGCAATTCTGCTCCGTCCTCTGCCAACTGGGCATAGAGGGTACCATAGGTAACATCATCGGGGATAGGGCGCTTGCAGCTCAGCAGTATATCACCGCTGTCCATGCCAATATCTGTAAGCATGGTGGTAACGCCTGTCTCCTTGTATCCACGGATAATGGACCACTGGATAGGAGCGGCGCCTCTCAGGTCCGGCAATAGAGATCCGTGCACATTGACTGTGCCCATGGGTGGGATATCCAATAATCTCTGGGGCAGGAAGTTGCCATAGGATGCTGTAACATACAAATCTGCCCCCAACTGTGTCAACTGTGTCAAAAACTCTTCATCCCTGGCTGTAGCAGGCTGCATAACCGGTATGTCATTGTCCAGGGCCATCTGCTTGAGGGGAGAAATCTCCACCTTGTTGCCTCGCCCCTTGGCCCTGTCAGGCTGGGTGACCAGGGCAATCACATTGTGCTTGCTCTCCATCAGGGCTGCAAAAGAACGCTCCGCAAATAGTGCAGAGCCGAAAAAAACTATATTATAACCTGTTGTATTATTCCTGTTGGCCGTCATCTTCGTCCTCATATTCCTCGTCCATCTGCCTCAGATACTCGGCATATTCGCTGTCGGAAAGCATACGTGCCTTATCGATATACAAAACGCCGTCCAAGTGGTCCAGCTCGTGGCAGATGATGTTGGCCAAGAATCCCTCCGCATCCATCTCTATGTGGTTGCCCTCCAGGTCATAGTAGCGGCATGTTAAACTGTAGGGACGCTGTACCAGACCGCGCTTGTTGGGGACACTGAGGCAACCCTCTACACAATCCTGCTCCCCATCCTGATCTATAATCTCGGGATTGATCATGAACAGTGTGTCACTGCCGTCATGGGGATTGATGACTACACAGCGGCGCAGGATGCCAATCTGGGGTGCCGCCAGGCCCACGCCCTCGTTCTCCAGCATGGTCTCCTCCATATCCTGCATGAGCTCTACAATCTTGCTGTCAATAGCCTTGATAGGCTTGCAAATCTTGCGGAGAACGCTGTCTCCCTCGTATCTAAGCTCTCTGATAGCCATATTATCCTCCCAACATCGTACTGAAAAATTAGTTTACCACGCTGTCTGGATTGAAATCAAGAGACAGGCGAATCAGCCCACTGATGTCGTTGGCCTCTGGGCTCTCTACTGCAGCGATCAGGTCCTCGTGGAGCGGAGGGGTGTCTGCCCCATCTCTGCGCAGTATAAGCTTCCACCTGTACTTGCCGCTCTGTTTGGGCACTACAGGTCTGGCTGGACCTGCTATAAACAGGTCCGGATATCTCCTGCGCAATATCTCATCCTTGAATTTCAGGCAGGCATCAAATGTGGCTCTGTCGTTGTCCCCCACAAAGCAGCACGATGCTATTTGCCCAAAGGGAGGATAGTTGAGCTGCCTGCGCAATGTCATCTCCTGGTTAAAGAAATATTCGTAGTCGCTGTTCCTGACTGCCCTGATACAGAAGTTGTCAGGCTCAGTAGTCTCGATAAACACTCTGCCTGGTATGTTCCCTCTACCGGCTCTGCCAGCAGTCTGCATCATCGCCTGAAATGCCTTTTCCGGTCCCAGGTACCCCTCACTCTGCAGAATGCTATCTATTCCCAATATACCAACCAGTGTAATGTCGGGGAAGTCGTGTCCCTTGGAGATCATCTGGGTTCCAATGAGCACGCCGGCCTTGGATTCTCTGAAACTATCTAAAATCTGTGCTCGGCTATTTTTATATGTAATCTGGTCCGAATCCAATCTAAATACAGGTGCATCGGGATATGCCTCTCTGATGCACTGCTCTACAAACTGAATGGCTGCTCCTCTTTGTACTAAATTGTGGGAACCGCAGGAGTAACAACTGTCCGGCATTGTTGTGGTAAATCCGCAATAGTGGCAAACCAATCTGGATGCACCGCGATGCCAATGTAATCTGACTCCGCAGGAAGGGCACTTGAGCACTCGTCCGCAATCCCCACAGCTGACAGAGGTGGCGAAGCCTCTGCGATTGAGAAGGATCATAGTCTTGCCCCCCGAGGCAATGTTGGAACCAATTTCCCGGAGCAACGTGTTGCTGATAGGATATCCCCTATCCCTACGCAGGTCCACAGTGGATACTGTTGGCATTGGCTGATTGTTTGCTCTGGCATCCAACTTGAGCAGTATCATCTCTCCATTCAGAGCCCGCTGATAGCTGTCCACAGATGGCGTGGCAGATCCCTCCACCAGGGGAATGTTGTATATTCTGGACATCTCCTCTGCCATGAGGACAGCGTCGTATTTTGGTGTATGCTCGGATCTGTAGGATCCATCGTGTTGCTCGTCCACAACTATGAGACCCAGGTTGCGCACCGGCGCAAACAATGCACTGCGCGGGCCCACAACGATGCTGATGCCGCCTGCCGCCACCTGCTGCCAGCGAAGCCTCCGCTGAGCATCAGACATGGCACTGTGCAGCACAGTCACCTGCGCCCCGAACACCGCCTCAAACCGCCTCTGATATTGAGGCGTCAGCGCTATCTCCGGCACAATGACCAAGGCACCCTTGCCCTGCTCTATGCAGCCCCTGATGGCCTGCATGTACACCTCTGTCTTGCCGCTGCCCGTGACTCCATGCAGCAGGAAGTGTCTGGGGCAGCCCTCCTTGACTGCGGCCGCAATTGCCTGGGCCGCTGCTGACTGGGCTGGGTTGAGGCGCACGGGTGCCGCGGGTGTGCGGGGCGCACCGGCCGGCGGCGTCAGCTGCAGCGGGCGTTCCTCGATGGTGATGACGCCCCTGTCTCTGAGGCGATTGAGTTGAGGTGTAGTTACGCCTGTGGTCTGTTTTAGTTCGTTTATTGGGCACTGTCCATATTCCATCAGTGCCTCTAAAGCCTTGATGACGGCCACATTTCTGAGTTTTAATTGGGCAATCAATGTGTCTCTGTCTGCTGTGGAGCAGATAAATACTGCAATACGCTGGGTCTTGGACTTGGGTTTCTCGGTGACAAAGCTGGGCATGAAGCATCGGAGGGCCTCTCCTGTGGAACAGTAAAATCTGTCCCGCATAAACATGGCTGCGCAGAGAGACTGGCTACTGAGAGCTGGTACCTCCATATTCACCTGCTGGGCTGTTTTAAGCTTGTATGACACTGGCGCGCCCACCTGGCTGGACACCTCCAGGATAATGCCTTTACGGACCTTGCGTTCACCACCAAATGGAACTGTTACCAGCCTGCCAATCAGGTCAGAGTCAGCAACACCCTCCACTTCTGGGGGAGCTATGTATGTATATGTCTTGTCATAGCTGCGCAGCACATCTAACAGTGCCACTCCGATTAATTTGCTCATAGATGTTAAAAAGGAGGTCGCATAAGACGACCTCCGACAGTTTTAAATTGTTAGCTGATTAAATGTACTTCTTAAGGAATTCGGGAATTGCTGTCTCGTCGCCGTTTGCACTGATTGTGAAATCAATGTGATACTTGTCGGAGAGCTCCTCCAGTGAAGCAAAGAATGACTCCATGTTGTCCATCTGATCGTGAGTTATATATGTCAGACCGTCAACGAATACGTGCTGCAAATCGTAATTTACGGAAACAATGCCGCAAATAAAACCAAAGAATGCATCTGTAGTGGAAATGGAATACTCTGCAACATTGATAAATCTGATCCTATAGTGAAGCTTGCGGATGAGATCATCGCTGTCGTCCAGGAATACCACCAAGCCTGTGCTCTCTCTGGACAAATCATTGGCCGTATCTACCAAAAACTTGGTCTTGCCGGAACCTTTTCTGCCGTACATAACTTTAATCATGTGTATGTCCTCCTCTGTCTAGTTACGGTACAGTAATTATACATCAGCAAATATATGGGTGTAAAGGAAAACTTGGTGGATTCAGCACCTGTACCGTCCCCAAAAACATAATGCAAATATCTCACATCTAGGTTAATCTCTGCAGATATAAACCTCTCCGGACATAGCTTTGACTGATATGATGCCGGAAATACCGGTGTTAATGGGAGTATTTCCCGATCTGTCACGAGAAACAAATTGGTCGAATTTGCCATCAGGTAATGTATACTCAACTGCACTGTCTGTGGGATTGAGAATAGTAACTGAAAGGGTATCCCGCCACCGGATTTTCATAGCCACCATGCCGCTCGGAAAAATGTCATAGTCTATGTCCACATCGCATGCATCTTGCCTGAATACAGGCTGAGATCTGCGCAGTGCAATCAACCCACGGTAGAACTCCGACAAGCGCTGACAGGTGCTGCCGGATCTCAACTTTTCCCAATCCAGGCGATTTACCTCTATGGGGGCATTGTAGCTGTTGAAGTGTCCCCCCTTGGTGCGCATCATCTCCTCGCCGCCCAACATAAAGGGTATTCCCAGGCCGGTGAATATAGCCACTGCTCCTACCCTGCACATGGCAGCGATCTGTGCATCTGCAGCTCTGGGATTGGTAATCTGTAGCTTGTCTCGCAGAGTTAAATTGTCGTGGCAGCACATGTAGTTGATGCTCTGCAATGCGGAATTTGTGTTGAAGCTAAAACAGCCCATGGAATCCGTTGCTCCCATCATGCCAAATACCACACCTGTGGCATGCTCACAGGCTCTGCCATTAACATATCCTCCTGCATCCAGGCGGAAATTGTTTCCTTTGAGGCTGTCTCTGATTATATCGTTAAAGATGGCTACTGAACCTGCCGTGCCCTCTGTAGTCTCTATCTTAATAATATTCTCTCTGCTGGCCCGTTCGTCCTCTGCGAGCACGGACAATCCGCCGGTCCAACCCTCTCCATATATCAGGGCTCTGGGATTGACGGCATGTACCGCCTCCTCAATTTCCTTGATGGTCTCCAGATCGTGGAGCGCCATCAGATCAAATCTGAATCCGTCAATATGATATTCTCTCTGCCAGTATAAGATGGAATCCAACATGTATTTGCGGAACATAATCCTGTCAGAGGCTGTCTCATTGCCGCAGCCACTACCGTCGGAATATACCCCTGACTGGGTACTCCTGTAATAGTAGCCAGGGACAACCCGGTTTAGGTTTGAGTCCTTGGAATAAGTGTGGTTATAAACCACATCCATTACCACACCGATGCCCGCCTCATGCAAAGCCTGAACCATGGACTTGAGCTCCTTGACTCTGACCTCACCGCGGTACGGGTCTGTGGAATAGCTTCCCTCAGGCACGTTGTAATTGGTAGGATCATACCCCCAGTTGTACTGAACCTTAGCTCCTGTCTCGTCCACTGAACCGTAGTCAGCTAAAGGTTGGAAATGCACATGGGTTATGCCCAGATTCTGCAAATAGTCCAACCCCACCGCCTTGCCGTAGGTATTCTTAAGTCCCCTCTCGGTAAACGCCATATACTTGCCTGGATATCGGGATGCGGCAATTTCAGCGGAAAAGTCTGCCACGTGCACTTCCCAAATAACCGAATCACAATATGTGTCGATATTCTGCACATATGTGTCCCTATCCCATCCCTCCGGATCTGTGTCGGACAGGCGCAGTATCATTCCTCTGAGGCCATTGACACCGGTAGTAACTGCGTATGGATCAACCGCCTCTGCAGTGCCGGCCATAGTGGTAACGGAGTAGGTGTAGTACATCCCTGCCAAGCAGGAGTCAAAGTGCAGATACCATGTGCCCTGTTCTGCGGGATACATCTCATATCTGGCAATCTCGGGAGTATCATTTCCTGTGGGGTACAGAACAAGCTCCACACGAGAAGCCGTGGGAGCCCACAATCTGAAATCGGTAGAGTCCTCTGTTACCGCTATGCCAAATTGGCCCTGGGGACAGGTGTACTTGCCGATAAATTCCTCTGTATCGAACAACGCGCCGGGGTATATCATAAATTAGTCTACTGAGAATCTCTTGAATGGTTCGTCCTGCTCCAGCAATTCCATCTGGGCAATTTCTCTCTTCTTGATAGCGCCCACCTGCTGGCCTGTTAAAACCACGATAACTACAAAACTCAGGAAGGAAATAACGATGGAAACGAAGACTCCAAGGGTTCCCTTGAGCAAAAATGCCGCCAAAACTATGACCGCCCAGCAAATCAGGGCGATAAGAATTGTCTGGCGCATCTGCTTGCGAAAGGACTGCTTTAGTTCCTGGCGCTTGGCCTCGTACTTGTTCTCAGCACTAGTGTCACTCATTGTCTGTTACCTCCAACCCTCTGTGTATGGGCCATATTGCCCTAGAGTTCATGCCAAAATATAAAAAGCGACTGAATAATCAGTCGCTAGTGATTGTAACATTTTAATCCCCTCAGTGTCTACTGTGGATGTCCACAAACACATAGATCATGGCGTGTTTCTCCGGGCCTTAAGTTCATCTCGGACGCGGCGGAAGGCCACCTGGTCGCCCTCTCTGCTAAGAAGAGTTAGCAATTCCTCCAGTTGCTGGGCAGAGGCGGGGTGCATCATTTCCCTGGCATGTCCTCTCAAGTAGTACTGAAGTGCAGAGGAATCGTCGTATTCCTTGCCCCTATATACCATGCAGGCAGCTACCCGGTCACAGAACATTTCCGCCAAGTACCTGTACGGCATTTCCACCGGGCCATACATTCTGGTGCGAGGATCAATGTCCACCCAGTACTCGAAGTGGTGCTTGTTACGGCCCTTGTGGTGCATCCAGGCCTGTGAGTACCCCTGAGTCTCCCGCTCCTCTTCATTGGGGCTCCTGGTTCCCTGATAATACCTAACTCCCCTCAGAAACTCCGTGGGAGAGAATTTGGACAGGTCGTGGGTCAATCCCTGCCAATATAAGCCTGCACGAAAGCAGTTTTTCATAACATACCAGCGATGCTTGGTTATGGTTCCAAAATGTGCAAATATATTCTTGATCATTGATGCTGATTGCCTCTCAAAACCACACTGCCATTAGCAGGATAAACAGCGTCCTCCATGATCACCTCTCCACAGCTGTCACACAGGATGGTGCCGCTACCGGGATTCTTGACCGACAGAATGTGACCAACAACGTCTGCATCCACGTGGCTGTACTCGAAGGAAAAGTCGCATCCCTCCATAGTGCAGTTTTTGAGTACCAGATTACTGTCGTAACACAAGGGCTGAGTGCCTATGATCTTGCAATTGATAAATGTAACTCTGTCGGAATACCAGCTCAGGTACTCTCCCTTAACTACAGAGTCAATTACCGTAATATTTTCCGCATGCCAAAAGGCATCTTTGGTGTCCAGCACCGAATCTCTGATGGTGATGTTGCGAGTATACTGGAAGGAGTACTTGCCCTTAAGGTTCAGTCCCCTGATCTCCATATTCTCACACTGAAAGAAGGCATATGCGGAATGGACCTCTGCATTGTCAATAACCACGTCCTTACATCTCCACATAAACTCCTCTGAATGAAATTTGCTGTCCTTGATTGTTATGCCGCTGCACTCTCTCAAAGACTTAACCGAGTATATCTGTGTGTTGTGAATATCTAAGCCAGAACAATACCACAGAGGCGCTCTTGTAGGCTCCTCCAGCAGACAATCAACTATCCGTGTGTCTCTGTCGTGCCAGAAGGGGTATCTGAGCGCAAAAGTGCAGCCTGACACCAGGGTGTTGCGAGCCTCCTTAAGGGGCGATTCCCCATCCTCAGGACCTGCAAATCTGCAGTTTATTACCTCTGCATCCCTTAGGTTGTAGAGGGACCTCTCAGCTTGAAATTGTTGATTAACGATAGATGTCATAGCTTGTCCCCTTAGAGTAGTTCCTTGTAGTACTTGGCATTGTAGGCATCTATGCTTCTGGCAATTACTTCCTCGGCTGCCTTGTGGCCCTCGTTTTTGGTGATAAACGTATCCTTGCCCTCCAACTGCTTATACACAGTGAAGAAGTGCTCGATCTCGTTGGTAATATGTTTAGGGAGCTGGTGTATGGACTTGTACTCTGCGTATGTAGGATCGCTGAAAGGCAAGGCGATTATCTTCTCGTCCGCATCTCCCCCATCAATCATGGTGATAACTCCAATGGGATGGCATCTGACCAATGAGCAATTAATCAAAGGCTCTGAGCACAGCACCAAGACGTCCAGAGGATCTCCATCCTCGGACAATGTCCTGGGGATCATGCCGTAGTTCATGGGATAGTGGGTAGATGTATAGAGTACCCTGTCCAATATCAGCAGGCCTGATTCCTTATCCAACTCGTACTTTTGCTTCTGTCCCTTGGATATTTCGATATATGCCACAAAGTCAGTAGGAGTAATCCTGTCAGCAGGAAACTCATGCCATACGTTATACATTAGATGCTGCCTCCTCTGACTCAATGGCAGCGTATTCTGCCTTGAGCTTGCGGGCCATTGAACCAATCATAAATGTAGAAGCGCCCACGCCGATTGTCACCAGGCAACTAAGAATAAATGTTCCGGCAAAAAGGTCAGTGACACTGGTAATCATCTGCATCACTGCAAACACCTGTAATAAAGTAATTGCAAAGCCATTAAACCTAAGCTCTGTTGTGGGATCAAATACCTTCTTCTGGATAACCTTGACCTGTCTCGACAGCATAAGGCAAACAACCATGATAAAAATAGCAATGGCTACAACAATGGCAAGTATTACCCACAAAACCACATTGACGTACTGAAGAAAACTCACCATTAATGAGCCGATTGTCTCGTTTCCTGTACTGTCTATACCAATCGTTTCCAATACTGATGTCATGGTTTCATCGACGAGTTCAGTAATATCCTCGCCTGTGGCGGTGTCTGTGATAGTCACGTTTTCAAAAAACAAATCTATGATAGCACTGGCATCCTCTTTGGGAACATTATTCAACATAGTTATACCAAGTCCCATAAGCAACACCACGATAATCAATAACACAATGGCAATAGACCTGATAATCAACGATGCCCTCAAGCAACCAAAGAACTTGGTTTGTACGGAAAAATCCCTCTTAGCGGCCTGATATGTAGCAATCAGAGAAATCATGAGAAGTAGGCTTAATATATCAAACCTAAATGAAAAACTATAATTCTGAAGCCCTTGTATGAAATTTGCCACAACTGGATATGCAAAGCCAATGATCGACAAGATCATCACAGCCATATACATCTTGGACAGGACAATCCCCTTGAATACATCCCTGAATGTACGGATTGGCTTGATATCCTCAGGCTCTGCCGTAGTCATATCATCACATACCGGAGGCTCCTGGTCTACA
>JAFVXO010000093.1 GCA_017501105.1 Clostridia bacterium
CCCGTTTATGTGAACGGTGAAAAGATTTTATGGTCGATCAAAGAGGTGCAAATTGGCAGTGAAACAGCTAAGGCTGACGGTTCTTTTGTGAATTGGCTTGTATCCTATGAATTACCAGTAAAATCTACTGACGAGGATGGCAACGAAAATACGTTGCTTACTGTCACAAATACCACAAAGCGCGTTATGCTAAGGTTAACAAAAACCAACCTTGGCAAGAGCTTGCAGCTGAAGGGGGCAACCTTCTTGCTGGAGGCTGTGGACAAGGATGGTAATCTGCTCCCACAAGAGATTGCCAAAACCGCAACTACGGGAGATTCGGGTACCCTCATATTTGACAACCTGAAAAGTGCCATCCGATACAGATTGACTGAGCTTACAGCCCCGGAAGGGTACATCAAGTGTGACGAGTACATTTACTTTACTATAGGGGAAGACGGCTTCGTTACAGTGGAGGGAACCTATTATGCCGAAGCTGGAACCACCGCCTACAATATCATCGTCCGCAACGGACAGATTGTTGATCTGCCTGAATCGGGCGGGATTGGTACTGGTATGTTTTATGCCTTGGGCCTGCTATTTATTGCGGCGGCTATTGGCATTTACATAGACACATTCCGAAAAAGGAGGTGTCGAAATTAATCCGCTTTCAATAATTTTAAAAAATATTTATGTAAAGGAGTAAAAACAATGAAAGCAATCAAAAAGTCCCTCGCAATCCTCGTATGTCTTTGCCTGGTATTCAGTTGCATGGCCATGCCGATTTTCGCAACGGAAGCTACAGGCAGCATCACTATCCAAAACCCTGGAAATTCTGCAGCAACGGTTGCGGGAAAGACATTTAATGTCTACAAGGTTTTCAATGCTACGACCAACGGGAACAATACTTCATATAGTTGGTATACAGATCAAAGCGATGATATTCCGTTCTATGATTTCTTCTATGGTGCTAACGGTGTGGTAGAAGAGAATGCTACTGACGGAAGTGTTCAGGGTGCAGTAGAGTATGTTGCTGCTATTACCGATAGTCTGGCTTTGTCCCAGTTTGCAGAATCTCTGCACAAGTATATCGTTGACAACAGCATCGCAACCATAATCGACCCTGTTGTTGCATCCGAAACAGCCACCTCTGTTAATATCCCTGACCTGAGCTACGGTTATTATCTGGTTTATGATAACACCGATCTGTCCGGAGACACCAGTGTTGTTCGTTCCGCTGTTATGCTCTCAAATGTTAACAAGGATGCAGTTATTACACTCAAGGCAAATCGTCCGCAGATTTTGAAACAGGTCAAAGAAAATAACGGCTCTTACGGAAAAGGTACATCGGTTACTATCGGTGATGTGGTTACCTTCAAAATTACAACCCTGATTCCTTCCCATACGCTGTATACTACCTACCATTATTCCATTGAGGATACCATGCACGATGGCTTGATTCTGGATGCTGACAGTATTAGGGTATACAAGAATGACAGTGATACTGCTCTTGTGGAAGGTCAGGACTATTCTGTTGAAATCTTTGAAAGCGGTGATGTTGATTTCAAAGTAGATTTTACCGACTATATGGATTGTTATGCAACCAACGATACTGTGACTGTGGTTTATGAAGCGACCGTTTCCAATGCGATTGAAGCACAAAAGGCAAATGAGAACGCTGCGAAGCTGATTTACAGCAACGACCCCACAAACGATGAGTCCACAGGTAATGTGTCTGACAGTGCAAATGTTTATTCTTATCAGTTTGTATTTACTAAGTTTGCACAAGATACAAACGGTGTACTTACTAATATTCGTCTTGCCGGTGCTGAATTCCAGTTGTATAGAGTGGAAGAGGATAATACCAGAACAAAGATAACCTTCACCACCAAAGAGAAAACGGTTGTCTTTGACGAAGAAGAGCATACCTTTGTAGAGTATGTAGTGGCTACTGAGGGAGCCACAGAAACAGAGGATACACTAGTTGTTCATAGTGAAGGCGAAGAAACAATAACACTGGGTCATTTGAATATGGGCGGACATTTGGGTGATGTTGCCATCTTTGGTCTTGCAGAAGGCAAATACGAGCTTGTTGAGACCAAGGCACCCGATGGATATATCCTTCCCGATGAGCCGTTCGTTATTGAAATCACTGATGAAATCGGTGCACTTGGCTCTGTAGGTACCTTGAATGTAACCGGTTCTCATACCGGTTCCGGCAGCATTGTAAATACCAATGGTATTGCCGAATCCATTCTGACAGTATGGGCAGAAATCACCAACAAACCCGGTGCAGCACTTCCAGAAACCGGCGGTATCGGTACCACAATCTTCACCGTTCTCGGTATCGTACTTATGGCAGGTGCAGTAGCTTTTTTTACATCAAGAAAAAGAAGTAGTTTGGCTTAAAAGAGGTATCGCGTTAGACGAAACAACTCTCGTCTATAACCGCCCCAGAAAACCTATTTCTTTTTCTAAATTCGACATAAAATAAAAAGGAGGGAAAGACCTATGAAGAAACATATATCAACAATTGTCATGGTGATTATATTTATCTGCGGTCTTTCCCTATTTCTTTATCCTACATTCAGTAATCTCTATAATGAATACTTGAATAAGCAGCTTATTGGAGATTACAAAGAAGTTTTTGCGGATATTAAGCCTGAACAGCATCAAAAAGCCAAGGCAGATGCATTGTCTTATAGTGAAAATAGATCAAATCCCGACAAATTAGAAGAACTTGGTTTAACATATGAAGAGGTTCTTAATGTGGCAGGTAACGGTATCATGGGATATATTGAAATTCCTAAAATAAGTGTATCTTTGGTTATCTACCATAGCATTGATGAGAATGTCTTGCAAAAAGGTATCGGTCACGTGCCGGAAAGCTCACTGCCGATCGGCGGCAAGAATACCCACTGTGTACTTGCAGGGCATACAGGATTACCTTCTGCAAAGTTGCTCACCAATATTGACCATATGAAAATTGGTGATACTTTTTATATTCATGTGTTAGACGAGGTTCTTGAGTATCAAATCGATGATATTTCGGTGGTGGAGCCGGACGAGGTTTCAAGACTTAATGTTATCAGTGGAAAGGACTGCGTTACGCTGGTGACCTGCACTCCGTATGGTGTCAATTCACATCGTCTTTTAGTTCGCGGCGTCAGAGTGGACAGTAAAGATAATCTTTCTGCAGATGGTGTTAATGTACAAAATGAACTGCTAAATGTTGATCCATTATATTTGCTCACTTTTTCACTTATCGGTTTGTTTATTATTCTCGCGACAGTCCGTAAAATTATAAAACTTAGAAAACAAGGGAAAACAGTTAAGAATGAAGGCGGTGAAAAAACAGTTGAAAACGATCAATAAACGGCTTTTGTCAATATGCGTTATATTGATGCTTTTTATAGCATCAGCGTTACCTTGCATAGCGGCATCCACCGAATGTAAACTAACAGTCAGTTTAGAAGATGATGAGAAAAAAGCCATTGATGGACTTACAGTATTTATTTGCAAAATTGCCGATATTAACAACACTGACTACTATCCTTCTGAAGGTTTTGAAAACTCCGGCATTTCAATTGCTGCAATTGTAAATGACCCGTCGGCCGCCAATGCAAAGGCAATCTTTGAATTTGTGAAAGAAAAAGATATTCATAGCCTTTCTGCCATTTCATCTTCGGGAGTAGCAGAATTTATAGCTATCGAGCAAGGAATTTGGTTAGTCTATTGCGAGGATAATGGGGCATATAGCTTCAATCCCTACATTGTGTTTTTGCCCTATGCTGAAGATGGAACGCTTCATTACGAAATATCTTCTGCACCGAAAACCCAGATAAATACCCCGAATAATAAGAGTATTTACGTAGTGAAAAAGTGGGAAGACAAAAATAATGCGGCAAAGAAAAGGCCAAATGAAATAACAGTCGAACTCAAACAGAATGGAATTATTATTGATACAGCAATTCTAAGCGAAGATAATGGATGGGCATATACTTTCACAGTACTTTCCAATGATGGCAAATATGAGGTTGCCGAAAAGACGGTGCAAGATTATTCTGTAAAGTATAGCGGTGACAGTGAAAACGGTTTTATTATTATAAATACCTATAACGGTGAGAAACTTCCGCAGACCGGACAACTTTGGTGGCCGATTCTTATTATATCGACTGCCGGTATTGCATTTATCCTACTTGGAATTATAGAACTAGGTACACGAAAAAATGGAAAGAAAAACAAGTAAAAGAGGTATAGCTTTTCTTGTAATCGGCTCCCTCCTGATTTTTACGGCTGTTGGTTGGTACATATGCAATACGGTCGAGGATAAAAATGCAGGCAAGCAAGCATCAGAGATATTAAAAAAACTCGAAGCGCAGCAAGCTACAGAACTATCAAATAACTCCGATGGACAGCAAACTTCAGAGCAGTTAAAAGATCAGGAAGATCAGCAAACTTCAGAACAGTTAGAGGAACAGGAAGGGCAACAAATATCAGAGAATTTAAAGGAACAAGAAGAGCAACAGGAAGACCCCGGACCGTCGGTCATTATCATAGATGGTGAAGCGTTTTGCGGAACGGTTGTTATATCGAAGCTTGGTATAAAATTGCCTATATTTGATGAATGGAATTATGCGCGATTAAAAACTGCTCCCTGCCGCTATTTGGGCAGCATAGCCACCAACGATATCATTATTGCGGCGCATAACTATGAAAGCCATTTTGGAAATCTAAAGAAACTGCAAATAGGCGATGAGATTGCATTTATAGATGCCTCCGGCAGACAGCATTGCTTTGTTGTAAGTGAAATTACCACCTTAGATGGAACTGCCGTTACGGATATGAAGTCAGGTGAATGGGATTTCACCTTGTTCACCTGTACCATAGGTGGAGAACAAAGAGTAACGGTTCGCTGTAACCGAGCATTGGAAGATTAATATTAATTATCACCCAACAAGAGCTTTGTTTTTACAAGGCTCTTTAATTTTATAATCATAACCACACGTTTGACGAGTGGTTATGATTGTCTATGGGGTACAAAAAAGATATTTTCGTCATTTTTGCGTATGAATTCGAACACTCACATACATCACGGCGAAGCCGTGTATATCATCAAGACGAAGTCTTGCATATTATCAATTCGGTAGAATTGTATATCATCATTGCGAAAGTGGTTTTGATACACACCGAAAGGTGTGATGATATGCAGTCCTGACGGACTGATGAGATACAACGATAGCAATGCTATCGTTGATGATATACCATTGCTTTCGCAATGGATAAAAAAACGACAGGTCGAAACCTGTCGTTTTTTGGCGGAGACGGTGGGATTCGAACCCACGAGCCCTGTAGGACTAACGCATTTCGAGTGCGCCCCGTTATGACCACTTCGATACGTCTCCAATTTTGCTCCGCGTCATTATAGCACGAAGACTCTGTACCGTAAAGGAGATTTGCTATTCCGGAATGGGTACGTGATTGTTCATTTTCTTGAACATTCTGGTGATTATAATCACCGCTAAAACTGACAATATAACCTCTGCAACGGCTTGTGCATAAGTTAATCCATAGAGTGGGAACAGCATGTTCAGAATGACTAGTCCGGGTATTTCAAGAACCACTTTACGCAGTATTGCAAACACCAATGAATGGCCGCCTTTTCCGATGGCCTGGAATACACCAACTACCAGAAAATCCATTGCCAGGAAAGGGGTTGCCAGACACAGCCCGCGCAGAAATCGTGTGCCATAGGCCACCACAGCGTCGTTGTCTATAAAAGCACGGAGAATGTTTCCGGAGAAGATGCAACACAGAATAACAGTGATGGACAGGAACGTTGTAGTCATGATAGCTGTAGTCTTGAACCCATCCTTCATTCGCTTGTGATTGCCACTGGCATAGTTGTAGCTGATTAATGGCATGATACCCTGGGCAAGGCCTAGTGCGATATACATTGGAATCATATTAATCTTCTGTGAGATACCCATGGCTGCAATGGCATCGGGACCATATACCGAAGTAAAGTTGTTGAGGACAGTCATTCCAGTTACGTTGAGCAGGTTCTGAATAGAAGCAGGGAATCCTACACCAAACACCCCTTTGACAATGTAAGGATTTAGACTGAACATGCGTGGTTTTATGCACACCCATGTGGACTTACGGCGCACATAAATCAGAATTAAGAAGTAAATACACGAGACAGTGTTGGATATCATTGTGGCAAGGCCGGCACCTGCAGACCCCATATTAAGCCCCCAGGGCATAATAAATATTGGATCCAATATGATATTGAGTACACATCCGGTAATGGTGCCAATTCCTGCATGCATTGAGCTTCCTTCTGAGCGTACCAGGTTAGCCATAACCACGTTGAGAATTGATGGTACAGCTCCAAATGATGTTGTCCAGATCAGATAATCTCTGGTGGCCTCAATTGTACTTAAATCGGAACCAAGCAGGTTAAGCAATGGATTCATAAAAACTGTGCAGCCGATTGCCAGCAAGAGTCCTGAGAATATAGCCCCATAGAAACTAAAGGCAGAACTGCGGGAAACAGTATCAAAATCCTTACGCCCCATGGCGCGGCTCATCATGCTGGCTCCACCGGTTCCAAACAGGTTGTTTATTGCATTGAAGGCAAGCAAAACAGGTGCAGCTAAGGTAACGGCCGAATTTTGAATAGGGTCGTTAAGCATACCTACAAAATATGTATCTGCCAAGTTATAAATTATCATTACCAAACAGCTGATAATTGTTGGAACAGTAAGTTTGGTAATGGCCCTCATCAGAGGCATCCGCTCGAATAACTCAACCTTGGAATTATTATCCACCTTGTTTCTCTCCTTGAGAAGTAAGCTTATATGCTCAGCTGATTATACTCCATAAAATCCATAAAGTCGCTAAAAAAATACCGCAGCACGAATTCGTGATGCGGTATGTCTGTTAGTCAGTATATATTGCCCGTAAGAATGCTTATATCTCGTCACAATCTCTAAAGAGCAGACTAATTGTATAGAGACCAAACAATCCGACGATGGTATATATAATTCTTGCAGCGATGGTTGTTGGGCCGCCACAAACAGCTGCTACCAAATCGTACTTGAACAGACCTACAAGCAACCAGTTAATTGCACCTATGATTACTACAATCAAGGCAATTCTGTCAAACCAATTTCTCCTCATATTGATCCTTTCTGTTAGGATATTTTAGATTAGTCTACCCAAAACAATGGATGATACACATGGAGAAATAAATAGATGATCAGAGTTTTTCTTTGATTTTTGCAGCGTTTTTGTTAATAAACAGCACAATGGTAACAAAGAAGCACATGCCGACTGCAGAAATGATTAAAATGCTGCCCCAATTATTTTTTGGCTCAGGGTTTTCCACAGTAATTGAAGGCGTAGTAGGAGAGGCGTCGACCTGGTGCGAATTGTTATCATCGGTATCGGATGGTGGGACATCTGTAGTGGAGTCAGGGATGGCTGTAGGGGCATCAGATCCGGCAATCAGTGAAACAGAGGCGATTGGTATGTCGGAATCGTTGTAGAAGAACTGTACCTGTCCAATGTGATCACCAGCAGAAATTGGTGCGGTAATTGTCTCGGGAATTACATACTTGGCCGTAACCAGCTCGCTATTGAACTGAGATGCCAGAATTGAAATATCGGCATTGTCCTCGTAGACAAGTGCAATTTGATCTACAGATGAGCCCTGTACATCAACTGTTCCGTAGTATTCACCTGAAGTGCACAATGTATAAGTGCAGGCGTTTTTGTGAACGTAATTTAATAACTTGTGGGAATAATTGGCAGCAACCAAAGAGGAAGATGCACGCAGAACAACGGTAATTATCTCTCGTCCCTCTGTGCTTGTTGATGTTGTAATGAGACAGCAACCTGCGGGATCGGTATATCCGGTTTTGAGGCCAGTTACCTTGTATGAAAATGATGCACCATCACGAGTGTATGTGGTGTTGTAGTAATTGCCATAATGTGCCTGATTGATTAGACGGTTGGTAGAGTTATAGTAAACGGGAGAGTTGCCGTCCCCATAATCGATAGAAACTCCGCTCTTTGCAGCTATTTCGCCAATGATAGGGTAATCAAGGGAAGCTCTTGCGATTTTGGCCAAATCCAGAATAGTTGTGTAGTGATCGTTGTCATGCATGCCACAGGGATTGACATAGTGAGTGCCTGTGAGTCCAAGACTGTCAGCCTTGGCATTCATCATATCGATAAATCCGTCAATGGTGCCTCCAATATTCTCCGCAATAGCGCAGGATGTCTCGTTGGCTGAGTAAATCATCATAATGTTCAGAAGTTGGCCAAAGTCTAAATACATGCCTGCCTTGAGACGCCCGGTGTTTTGACCGTCTACACCTATTCCGTCAATAGCAGCCTGTGATATCAAAAACTGTTTATCAAGATCAGTGCAGTGATCAAGAGCGACCATTGCAGTCATAACCTTTGTAAGAGAAGCAGGATAGACCTTGTCATTCTCGTTGCCGGAAGAACAGATAATATGTCCGGTTTTTGCATCCATAACAAGGTATGTCATTCGAGATTCAGGTACAGCAGGAATGCTGTCTGCAAAGCCAGAAGCAGGAACCAAAATAACATGTAATGCTATAATTAATGACAAAAAAATTGTAGCAATGCGCCTATTAATCATAAAAACCTCTATTTTTTGCTGTCCTCAAAATAATAAATCATGTGTTATGGATAGTCAAATTTGTGTTAGTCTATGCAGATTAACTCGGAAATAGAGTCAAATTTTGCCTGACCTATGCCATTCACTTTCATAATGTCCTCTATGCAGGTAAATGGCTGCTTTTCTCGATATCTGATAATGGCAGCAGCAGTTGCCTTGCCTATGCCCGGCAAGGCGCACAACATTTCTTCGCTGGCGGTGTTGATATTAATTCTCCTTACATCTGTTGTAATGCCGGGATATAAAATACTGCCTGACACAATGTTGCTGGCGTTAGCAGCACGTGTGCTTACATTTATCATGCAATTTTCAGTTAATTTGTATACCAAATTGACGGAGCTTGGGTCTGCATCGGGCAAAAAGCCACCGCAGGCCTTAATTACATATTCCACCATGGAGCCATATGGCACCATATATACGCCTGGATTAACCACCTCGCCGACTATATAGACATAAATTTCATTCAAAGGTTGTTCTTCCAATGGTGTGGGCAAGGGAGAGGCCGTTGCGCTTACTAAGGCGTTTGTGGATTGATATGGAATAGGTTGAATAAAAAAAGAACACATAATCAGAACTACCAGAACTAGTGCTCCGTACACTACTCCATATGCTTTGTCGCTGAGCCTACGGTTAAATAATGTGCTGTGCATTTGACCACCTCCCATATGCAGTGAGATAAAACTAACTCTTGTGTAATTGTTTTGTCAAAAAGTATGCAAATTTGTGTCTGATTGGGAGGAAAAATGTACTTTCTAATCGGTTGCTTTGTATTTACTTTCAGTGCAAGCACCTCTATAATTAACATGTATGACTATGTAAGGGGGAATATATGCCGGAAATAATTGATGTTGTCAGCATATCTGTTTTTTTTAAGTATATATTCTCGTACTTTGCCAATTTCAGATTCTGGGATTTTGTCCGAGTTATCGTTGATCTAGGCATAGTTACCTTTGTTTTCTATGAGTTGATCAAGATATGTAAGGACACCAGAGCATGGCAGCTCATCAAGGGTATTATATTTATGCTCTTGTTTTCCTATGTTTGCGACCTGCTAGCACTTAATACAATTGCATATATTCTCAATTACATCATTGGCTTCTTGGGTATAGCTCTTGTTATTATATTCTCTCCGGAGATTCGTAAAATGCTGGAACAGTTGGGCCGTAGTAAATTGGGCCTGTCGCTGTTACTCAACCCGGATCAGAAGTCCGATACTCGCATTGTCACGAAGCTTATGATAGACAATGTTGTCGCTGCCGCCCAGAACATGTCTCTTTCCAGGACAGGCTCTCTCATGGTCATTGAGCGAGAAACCAAGGTTGGTGAATACATCAACACCGGTACACGGATTGACTCTGAGGTTTCTGCCT
The DNA here is from genome assembly GCA_017501105.1 of Clostridia bacterium. GTDB lineage: Bacteria > Bacillota > Clostridia > RGIG7378 > RGIG7378 > RGIG7378. Next base: position 10,066 of record JAFVXO010000093.1, read on the forward strand.
CTCTATTGATCAATATTTTCGTACCAAATACGCCCCTTCATGATGGCGCTGTTATAATCCGCAACAACAGAATTGTTGCCGGTGCCTGCGTTTTGCCTCTTACCGATAGGCAAAACATCGACTCAGATCTTGGCACCAGGCATAGGGCTGCTATTGGTATTACAGACGTTTCCGATGCAGTTGTAGTTGTAGTTTCCGAGGAGACAGGGCAGATTTCACTTTGCGATAACGGCAAGATCAGGCGCAACCTTACCAGAGAAGCGTTGAGAGAGAGTCTGGACAATTTGCTGATTCCCTCTGAAACTAAGTCTGCAGGCCGTATTATTTTCCCAAGAAAGGACCGCAAAAAATGAGAAAAATAGCCGGATTCTTTTCCATGGAAAACAGAACATTGATTATTATTCTCTCTGTTTTGGCAGCATTAGTAATATGCTTTCTGGCCGATCCCATTGTGGAGGTCACATATACTGTGGATTTGCAATATGTGAACCAGGAGACACTTTCAGACATGCAGCTGGCACTTACGGACTCATCTTCCTATACCAGCACCATTTCCGTCACTGTTGTGGGTCGTCGGTCCAAGGTAGAAAGCATAACATCTGCAGATTTGGCTGCAGTGGCAGATTTTTCAAACATTAAAATGGATGGATCCATTACTTTGGATAAACCGGAGATTACTTCTTCCGGTCACATCTATGTGTTGTCCTATTCCCCTGAGGTTGTATACCGCAATATAGTCTCTACCAATCAGCTTCCTGCCAAAACATACAATATTGTCACTCACATTCAGTCCAATATTATTGATGAATATGAATTGATTCACTACTCTATGTCTGACAGCAGCATTTCTACTCAGGCTATTTATGCTGAGCTTGACAAACAGGGCCAGCTCACGACAGAGCAGATTAACACGTTGATTAATGCTATCTCTAAGGTCGAGGCCAACATTGTTGTAACGGACCGCATTGAACCCTATACAGACTCCGTTGCCCTTACCTTCCTGGACAAGGATGGTAACGAGATTTCAACCCTGTCAGATACCTGTTATATGAATGTGGATGTTATTATCGGCAAGAGATTGTCTGTGGAACTGCAGTTTGCAGGTCGTTTGGAGGAGGGCTACTATATCGAGTCTGCCACGGCATCTCCATTGGCGGTTGCCCTTTATTCTCTGACTAATCCCGGATATCTTGCGACCCTCGATTCAGTTGTTGTTACAGAGGTTGTACAATTGGAGGGCAAAAACAGCACTTTTGCCACCAAGGTTTCCCTGATTTTGCCCGACGAGGTTATTGTTTTTGGAAATGACAGCAAGACAGTCAATGCAATTATCCAAATTGGAAAGTACGAATCCATGAATATTAGTCTGGACACAGGTTCTGACAATATTTCTTTTGACAATAGCGATCCCGACTATACATACAGCATTACCAACAGAACACCACTGATTCTATATGGATCGGAAGAGAATCTGGCCAAGGTTACTCTTTCCAAGTTACAATTCCACGTAGATGTTGAGGAACTGACTGAGGGTGACCATGTATGTGAAGTAACAGTAACCGGTTTGCCTGAGGGGGTTGTCCTTGCCGATGATTCCACTATAGGTATTACTGTCAGGAGGTAATATGGTTCCTTTGATTGGAAAGGCACTGTTTTGCTTCTTGTTTGGAGCTGTTATCAGGGTGATTTTGAGGAGTAAATGGTATGGGCCCGGCATGGTGGTTGGTATTACAGTAATATCTGCTGCTATTTCCGGTTCCACTAACCTATGGATTCAGGCTGCAGTCTGCTCAGCCACATCCATTGTAGGTTCCTTATTGGGTGTAACTTTAGCCAAACTATTTAAGGTGAATCTGGCATCTTGGGATGATACAGACACCGAGGATGGTTCGGCTCAATAATATTTTATTTAGGAGAAAATATATGTCGGAAGAGATTATTTCCCAGACCATCAATCGCGACAGAAGAAATGTTATGGATGTGCCGATTCCAATTGGCCCCATCGGCATTATTCCCCTCGTAGGTAGCGAGGAAATGGCTGAGATGATTGACAAGTGGCTCGTTCAGAGGAGACTTGAGGAGGCCGAAAAGCATGTCCTGCCTGTTGAGCTTAACGGTTATCTGATGGATAGCTATATTATCAAGCCTAAGTGCATCCGTTTCCAAAACGGTGAGGCCAAGGTCGTATTGGATCACACAGTTCGTGGATACGACGTTTTCATCCTGGCAGATGTTTGCAACTACAGCATCAAGTACAAGATTTTCAACACTGAGAACAGCATGAGTCCCGACGATCACTTCCAGAATATCAAGAGGGTTATTTCTGCTATTGCCGGCAAGGCCAAGCGTATCAATGTAATCATGCCCTTCCTGTACAGTTCCAGACAGCATAGGAGAACAGGCCGTGAGTCCATGGACTGCGCATTGGCACTTCAGGAACTCAAGAACCTGGGCGTTGACGAGATACTTACATTTGATGCCCACGATCCCAGAGTTCAGAACGCCATTCCTCTCACAGGATTTGAGAACTTGCAGCCCCAGTATCAATTTATCAAGGCGCTGATTCAGAACGCCGACAACTTGGTTATCGACAAGAGCAGGATGATGGTTGTCAGCCCAGACGAGGGCGCTATGTCCCGCAATTTGTACTATGCACAGATCTTTGGTTTGAACCTGGGTATGTACTACAAGCGTAGGGATTTGTCCAAGGTTGTTGATGGCAAGAACCAGATAGTCAGCCACGATTTTCTGTCTGAGCAGAGCGTTGAGGGCATGGATATCCTTATAGTAGATGATATGATTGCCTCCGGCCAGTCAGCACTGGATATTGCCAAGGACCTTAAGAAGCGCGGCTGCAGAGATGTATATATCTTTGCAACCTTTGGCCTCTTCACCAAGGGAACAGCCCCCTTTGATGAGGCTTACAAGAATGGTTATATCAAGCATGTTTATTGCACAAACCTTACATACAGAACGCCTGAAGTACTCAAGAGCCCCTGGTACAGAGATGTTGACCTTTCCAAGTTTACAGCATATCTCATCGATACTCTGAACATTGATAAGTCAATAAGCGAACTGATGTCACCTACAGACAAGATTAACTCCTATATTCGTCGCAAGAAGTTGATTCCTGAAGATCCTCAGATGTCACTGACATTAAATTAAGTTTTATTTAGAGCCGAGTGTATCGGCTCTTTTTTTGCGCCTTAAATTTGAATAATCAACAGGAAATGTGGAAAAATTTCAACTAAATAAAGATATGGCGTAAAAATGGGAAAATCTGTAAATAAACTGAATATCAGAGCGATAAAACACGTGGCATTGGGTAGCAGAATAGACTATTCTCAGGACAACTACGATGCATATATCTGGATTTCAGATAACAGGGATTGCTTACTAAACATTTACAAGAGCAATCGCCATATTAGAAGCAAAATACCGTCTGCCGTAATTGACATTTGCAATTCTTATTTGGAGAGTAATAAATATTGTTATAATTTGTCGGAATTCAGAGGGTGGCTATACGACTGCTCTTCAAAAATCAAGGAAAGGGACATTCAATACATTAAAAATGCGCTGTTGCTATGTCTTCTCACAAGGCTATCTCAAGAAGCTGAGAAGATGGTGAGAGGTGAAGATGCTACAGTTCAGGTGGTGGCAAATTGTATTTGTTCTGCAAGAGATGCTGAATATGCGGATGAGGCAGAATTAAGCGAATCAGCAAGTAGGATAGAGCACTTATTTGTTCGCAGATTTGGATCCCTTTACTCAATGCAATCGCCTGAAACCAGACAATATATCAGGAGAAAAATATACAAAAAAGCCGGAAGACTGGGCATGGCCGATTATGAATATGCAGACAAATACTTGTCTCGATGTAATGATGTTTTGCCGGGCAGGGAGTTTTTTGGCAGAGGTATAGCATGTAAATGGATATATCCGGCTCTGGTTGTGGTTGCGGCAATTATAGCAGGCATTGTTTTGACTATAAGCATGTATAAATATACCTGGTATGCCGTCTTTATATCACTTCCACTTATCCTCCTGTTCATATCCATTTCAATTGAATTACTAGACAGAACCCTGACATTGGGAGCAGGTCAGTATCATTATGCCAGGTTGGACTATTGCCGTGGAATACCAGAGGAGTCAAGGACTATGGCTGTTATTCCCGCCCTTGTTTTTACTACGAGAGATATTGAGAGGGTTGGTAAGCAAATAGAACTCTGTAAGGCGACTAATAAAACACAGAATCTTAACTTTGCCATGTTACTGGACTGCCTTACTAACGATTCCAAGGAACGTGAAGAGTTATTTTCAAAGGCTAAAGAAGTAGTCGTGGAGTTAAACAACAAATACGCTGGTGGAGGAAAGCCCGTTTTTTGCGCACTAATGCGCAAGAATCCTGTGGAGAGAAAAAGAGGAGCCCTAATTGACCTGTGTAAGCTGTTACAGGGAGAACCAGGTCCTGATTTTATGAGTTGGGGCTATGTTGAGCAGGAATACACCTACATCTGCGTTGTTGACGAAGATACTAATACAGATCCTGAATCAATTAAAAGCTTGGTTGCCTGTGCCGATCACCCATTTAATAAACCTGTGTTGTCCAAAGATATATATCCTAGGGTTATCTCGGGCTACGGCATTGTATCGCCAACTATATCACCCACTCGTAAGAGTTGTACTGTATCTGGATATGCAAGCCTGATGTATGGGTACGCAGGCTTTACCGATTTGTATGCTTCCAATGTTGGTTCGCCAGACAGCATTTTGTTTGGAAACGGAATATTTACAGGGAAAGGGTTAATTCATATACGGGCATACCTGGATTGTACTGAGCAAACGCTACCCCATGGAAGAATATTAAGTCACGATCAGCTCGAGGGGGCAATAATGAGAACAGCTGTTTTGGGCGATGTGCATTTCAGAGACAACTGTCCTTCCACAATACTGTCGGATTTCGCCAGAAAGCACAGATGGACCAGAGGGGACTGGCAATTGATGCCATGGCTATTTCCAAAGGCACCAACCAAAAACGGATCCAGAACCGCAAATTCCGTAAGCCTCCAGGGCAGATACAGAATGTTTACCAACATGCTGTACGAACTCAGAGGCGTTTTGTTGATCGGATTGTTAATTGGAGGAACATTTGTGGTGCCACATAGATGGCCCTTGCTTTTGGAATTGTTTCTTGGCGTAAGCTATATAGATACAATTGCTCTGCTGTTGAGTTACCGCTGGTGGCGTGGTTTGATAATAGAGGCATGGAGAATTGTATCCTCCGGTGCAGTCAGACATTTTCCCCAACCATTGTGGAACTTTATGATGAGCTTGACAGCAGACACATATAAACTCTTGATTACTCCCTTTAGGGCATATATGTTGTCAGATGCAATTCTTCGTAGCATATGGAGAATGACAGTATCCCACAAAAATTTAATGGAGTGGAAAACCTCAACTGCTTCTGCCAAATCAGACTACAAGATTATGATAGTGGCACAGGCAACGGTGTCTTTGATTTTTGCTATATCTGCTGTTCTGTTCAATATTGCAGTTGTCCAAAAAATAGTCTACTTCGCTTTGGCAACCTTGTTTTTGCTTGGAATTCCCATGGCTGTCATTATGGACAGAGACAGGAGCAAAATAGAGGCAACAGACAGGGAAAAGGAGTTCCCTGAAGAACTGGCCCGCAGAATCTGGGCATATTTTGACTTTGCTGTTTCTCCGAAAACAAACTGGATACCTCCGGATAACATTCAAACCGGTCACTTTCGCCGTGTCATTTATATTACCTCGCCAACAAATATAGGTATGTACCTTTTATCCACAATTAGCGCGTATTATTTGCATATTATTCAGCTGGATGATTGTATCCGCCGTATTGAAAGAACTGTTAATACTCTGGAAGCAATGCCAAAATGGAAAGGCCACATCTATAATTGGGTGGATTGTTTGACGCTGGAAGTTGCGGAACCAAAATATGTATCCACAGTAGATAGTGGAAACCTGTGCTGTTGCCTTATTGCAATTCTGGGATTTCTTAGAAGCGAGGGAAATGGTCCGCGTAAATACGATAGTCTGATAAGCAGAATTGAGACGTTGGTTTCTCAGATGGATTTTGAACCTCTGTATAACAGGGACAAGTCACTGCTAAGCATTGGGTATTCAATTTCCAAACAAAAACAGGATGGATCATGTTACGATTTGGCGGCGTCAGAGGCAATGATGACCGTATATATGTGCTGTGCAAAAAAGAAAATGCCTCTTAAACTGTGGAAATCTCTAAGTCGCAGGACGATTTCTGCTTATGGTTACTGTGGCCCCGCATCCTGGTCAGGCACCATGTTTGAATATCTGATGCCATTTATATTGCTTCCCGCCCAGGACGATACCTTCGTTATGAATCAGATAGACTTTGCAGTAAAGACTCAGATTACCTACGGAGTTAGGAATAGTATACCCTGGGGAATGTCGGAATGCGGATATTACGCCTACGACAAACAAGGTCGCTATTCGTATAAGGCCATTGGATTGAAGGCAACTGCTCTAAACAGGCAAGCAAGAAATGAAAAAGTAATTGCCCCGTATGCATCAATAATGGCAATGACCTATTATCCCCAGGAAGTAAACAGAAATCTGCAGCAGCTAAAGGATTACAGGATGTATGGCAAGTGGGGATTCTACGAGGCCCTGGATATGGAGACTGGAAACAATCGTATAGTTGAAATGTATATGTCCCATCATCAGGGCATGGCGTTGGCATCCATTGCTAACTATCTGTGTCAAAACCAACTTGTCAAATGCATGTGTTCAGATTCTGACATAGCTGCATATGTCAGTCTCCTCGAATACAGAACACCGGGGGCACCCGAAGGAAGCATTGTTGAGTATAAGGCTGTTGCACCTCATCGCATCAGAACCAACTATGAACCTTGGAAACCAAAATGTGGAGCAAATGGGACTATACACAGTAATATATTGACCTCCGGCACCCACAGCTTAATAACGAATGGCGACGGAAGCATATCATTAATGACTAAGGATATTGTGTTTGGAAAAAGTGGATGTGACCATGGCGATATGTATCTGACAATCAATGGAAACAAGCCTCTTGTAACCAGATGTGAATTTGGAGAAACACGTTCTATTGTGGATATGATCTCAGCTGGAGTTTCTGTAAAAATGAGTGCTGTTGTTGCAGGAAATAATGCTGAAATACTGTATGAGATAACATCTCGTAAGTCCTCCGGAAGGGTTTGCGCACAGATGTCTATCAGGCCAATTGTCGACAGGTATTTAAATTATAAAGCTCATCCGGCTTTTTCATTAATGTTTGTTAACACCCATCACAGAGCCGGTGAAAACAAAGCCATAATCACTAGAAAAAACAGGGAGAACAGTTCAAATTATGCAGGGCAAATTTATGTCTGTGATTCTAAAGGGGTAGTGCGCATAGATGTTGAAGATGGATTGTACGGCCGTGTAACAATAACTGAGGATGTATATCTGGCAAGGGAAGAAAGGATTTACTTGAAGGTTGTAATAGGCCTGGTTCCCAATACAATCCTGGACTTAAATTATTCCATAACGGGAAATAGCCTCTTGCAGTTGTCTGACAGTGTCAATTATGCAGAAAAGCTGCAGATGGATAACAAAACAGCAATGATGTGCCGAACGGTAACGGGCCTGATTTTTTCCAACTCACATCTCTTGAGTAAATGGACAGGTGGAAACGCAGGAGGGATTAGTAGTGTATGGCAATATGGGATATCGGGCGATCTCCCAGTTATCCTAATTAGATGTCAGGGAGTTTGTCAGTATGTGTTTTTCGGAATTCAGCTTGCTATGTATGCCAGAGGTAAGGGCATTGCAGTTGATCTGGTCATAGTTGTGGACGAGGAGGATCAGTATAGCAACAAGACATATAGAACTATTTGGTTGGAAATAGCAGATAGAATAGGCAGTAGATTTGATTCATCAAGTGGCAGTGAATATATTTTAGATTCAGCAAAACTTGGAGAAAATTACAATTCACTTTCGTATATCTCCTCGGTGGAACTTAGGAATAATCAGGATATGGAGGATATCATTCCAACAATTGAAGGCCTAGAGGACAATGTTAAACAATATTCTCCATCCGATCTGACAGGAATAACTTTACCATTATATGAATCACTATGGCAAAAAAATAGCTATGGAGGATATCTGGGCAATGATGGCAGCAGATATTGTGTGATAAATAGGGGAAGGCCGGAACACAACCCTTGGTGTAACTGCATTTCCGGAGAAAACTGCGGAATTGTTACCGGCGACAGAAATATGGGTTATTTCTGGTACAGGAGCAGCCGTGATTTCAGAATAACTCACCTATTAAACGAACCAGGCGTAGAGGACAGTTCAGAGAAGTTGTGGATAACAGACAGGGAAACGAAAACCTATGTTGATTGTTGTCCCGGAGAGGATCCATCGGGAACATATTATACTGTTCACGGAGTGGATTTTACTTCGTATATTACTGCAAATGAGGTTTTTGAGTCCCAACTCCAGGTCAGGCTTAGTGATATATGTTCTGCAAAAATTAACCGGCTAACGATAATAAACAGAGGAGAACGGAACCGTAGATTTGGTATCCGATACCAGATTTCCCCCGCTCTTTGCGGAGCAGGAGATAGACAGACGCGACTAAAATTTATAAAACAAGACAATTTTTGCCTTATAAACGCTCCTATGAGCCATAACAATTCAGATGTGTGGGTTTGTATTGGAACCAATGCAGATGCTGTTTTTAATCTATCAAAAGGAACTCCTGTCTTTACTCTGTCATTGGATTTGGCTACCGGGCATGAAGCCACTGTAAAGTTTGTAATTGCTTGTGGTATTGGCTTCAAGGAAGCTGTAAAAAATATGCAGAATGCACTTTCTGAAAATGCATATGTATCAGTGCCTGAGCACATTGAACATTCGCCTAAGGTCAATACACCGTCGAAATATATCGATAGCTTGGTAAACTATTGGCTGATTCACCAGATCCGAGATTCAAGACTCCTTGGCAGGACAGGATGGTATCAGTCCGGAGGTGCAATAGGGTATAGAGATAGGCTTCAGGACAGCATGGCATATATGTATGTCGACAGCGACTTCACCCGCAGAGTGATTCTTGAGCATGCTTGCAGGCAGTTTAGAGAGGGAGATGTGCAACATTGGTGGAACCCGGACACCGGAGCAGGAATACGGACTAATATTAGCGACGACTTGTTGTTTTTACCTTACGTTACAGCCGAATACGTACGTTTTACCGGGGACACAGACATTCTCCATGAGCAATGCACTTGGTTGGTAGGCAGAGATATTGAAAAGCCAGGAAAAGACGATTACTACGTTCCGGAAATTTCTGAAGATTCAGACAACTTATACAGCCATTGTATTTCTGCCATAAATCGAGCATGTAGGTTTGGCAGAAACGGACTCCCTCTGATTGGCTCGGGAGACTGGAACGATGGAATGAACAGAATTGGTATAAATGGAAAAGGAGAAAGTGTTTGGCTGGGGTGGTTTTTGGCCATGATCTGTGGTAGTTTTGCGCCCTATTGTGCACATATGGGAGATCAGTCCAATTATGACAAGCTGCTTAGTATTAAAGGCAATTTGGAAATAGTACTGAATACAAATGCATGGAACGGAAGATGGTTTCTAAGGGCGATAAATGACATGGGCGAGCCAATTGGATCAGCAGAGTCAGAAGAATGCCGTATTGACTCACTATCACAGAGCTTTGCTACTATATCCGGACTCGGAAACGATAAATTGGCAAAAGATGCACTGAATAGTGCCTATAGTATGTTGTTTGATAAGAAAAATGGTCTGATTAAGCTGCTGGATCCACCTTTTAGCGGTTTGACTGATCCTGGATATATAGCCGACTATCCACCTGGAATTAGAGAAAACGGTGGTCAGTACACCCATGGGGCTTGTTGGCTGATAATTGCACATTTTCTGGCCGGCGAAAAGGAGAAGGCCCTGGAAATGCTGTTTGCGATTTTGCCGGGCAACCACACCTCCTCGGATAAAGAGGTATTACGATATAGAGTTGAACCATATGTGGTAGCAGCCGATGTGTATTCATCTAAATTTAACGAGGGAATGGGTGGTTGGACCTGGTATACCGGTTCAGCAAGTTGGTTGTATCAAACATTAATTAAATATATGCTGGGCATAGATATTGCTGGTAATGAAGTTCACCTGGAACCACGAGTTCCGGATAGTTGGTCTCAGTACGATGTATCTATGAAAATCGCTGGAGCACAGGTGAATATGCACTTTGTTAAAACAGAGCATAGTAGGCGCATTATATGCAACGGCATCGAGGTGGGCACAGATACACTGCCTGTAAATTGGCGCAGAGGCGACAGAATTGACGTGGATATATTTTATCTATAATGACAAAAAACTGCCCCTGCTATATAATCTAGTGGATATATAGAGAAGGTGGTACACGTCATTGAGAACAATTACATCTATCAAGGATCCTGGCTTTTCTGCATTGGCCCGTATGGCCAAGCAGGGTACCAGCAATGCAGACAGCATAGTTTTAGACAATATTCCACTGTTGGAGTCTGCTGTTAATGCCGGTGTAGAAATTCTGGGTGTTATGTGGGATGAGCGCTATGCAAATATGGAGTATGCAGCTTCTGTCAACAATCTGCTTGAGTCCAGAGGTGTAGATGTAATGTGTGGAACTCACCATCTTATCCGCAGACTGGAAATATCCCAGGCTCAACCCCAGGTTGTTTTTGCAATCAGAATTGGCGAACAGACTATCGATGCAAATACCAGACTGGACTCCTTGGGCGATAGGTTTATTACACTGCTAGACGTTAAGGATCCAATGAATGTAGGTACTATCATGAGACATGCTGAGGCCTTTGGCTATAGGGTAATACTTGCCGGGGAAACCGTTTCCGGAATATCAAGGCATGTATTCAGATCCAGTACGGGTTCTGCAATTCGAAAGCCTATATTCAGATTCAGAGGCGATGGACAGGACTTTTATGAATATTGTTCCAGGCAGGAATATCAGATGATAACAACATCTGCCCATGCTGATACAGCTATCACCGGACTTGATTGGAGCAAGCACCATATCATTATGGTTGGCAATGAGAGCCACGGTTTGCCTGTAGAACTGCGCCATTCCAGTAAGTATGATGTCTATATTCCCATGATGCCTGGTGGCGTACATTCTATTAACGTGGCTGCTGCTTCGTCCATATCCATGTATTCGGGAATGTTGGCAACAGAGGAGACTCCATTATGAAAAAAACTTTGACTGATGCTCAGCGTGCCAAGAGACAGAAGATTAACGTAATTTACGTATACGTAATTATTACAATTGCTGTTGTGTTTTTTGCACTACTAATTTCCACCCAGAGCTTTTTTAACCCCCTCAATTTCACTTCGGATGAAATTTGTTATCTGGAGCGATCCGAGTATCTCAATCCCATGTTGATTAGTGGAAGTAAAGGTAATAATCTTGATGAAGTATACGTCTTCCAGGATAAGCCATATTTGTACGCCATGTTTGTGTATATGCAGCAGGCAGAGCTTGTGGAAACAGAGGATGTATTTGATAGTCAGGAGGCCTTTGAGAAGGCGCTTACCGCAGAAACAACTACGGTGTTAACTGTATATTCAAAAACCGTAGATACAGAGCCGGTATTTATCTGCTACTATCTTGGCGAAGGTTCAGAGTATGTTATAGTCCGGGCTATGCCTGAATATCCATCAGGGGAACTCAGGCTAATGGCTCTTCCGTTGTCAGAAAAGCTCTCTGAGGTAATGAGTATATTGAATAACGAGTGTCGCTATGGATTGGAGGCTGACGAATGAGTTCGTTTTTCGGAAAAGGCATGTATGATAAAAACGATAGGCAGAAGTTCTCCAAGGAGGGCAGGGTCCTATTTGTAATATTTATCGTTACAGTTATCGTTTTTACTATTATTTTCCTGAAGATGCGCCTGGATGCTGCAATGTCAGCTGCAACCCTGACAACCCAGTGAGTTCAGGTCATGTTTAGTAATCATTAAAGGGTTTTTCTTATTGAAAAACTATATATAGTGATATATAATTTGTAAGGTTTTGAAACTTAATTGCTATGAAAGGAGCAACATAATATATGGCTAAGGGTACAATAGCATATACTAAAGAAGTTGAAAATATGTGTGTTGTCGGCAAGGGCGCCTATCACGGACCTGCACCGATACCTCAGGAGGGCGAGTGGACACAGGTAACTACTATTGCCGATGTCTCCGGTTTTACACATGGTGTAGGCTGGTGCGCACCTCAGCAGGGAGCTTGCAAGCTCACACTGAATGTTAAGAACGGCATCATTGAGGAGGCTCTGGTAGAGACTCTTGGATGCTCCGGTATGACACACTCTGCTGCTATGGCATCCGAGATTCTTCCCGGCAAGACATTGCTGGAGGCACTCAATACAGACCTTGTATGCGATGCTATCAATACAGCTATGAGAGAACTCTTCCTCCAGATCGTTTACGGACGTTCTCAGTCCGCATTCTCTGAGGGTGGACTTAACGTAGGCGCTGGCCTTGAGGATCTTGGCAAGGGCCTTCGTAGCCAGGTTGGTACAATGTACGGCACACGTGCAAAGGGTACCAGATACCTGGAGATGACAGAGGGTTACGTAACAAGAATGGCTCTTGACGAGAACGATTTCGTTATCGGCTACGAGTTTGTAAGCTTCGGCAAGATGATGGATGCAATCAAGAAGGGTGTAGATGCCAATGAGGCTCTCGCTGCTGCTACCAACCACTATGGTCGTTTTGATGATGCAGCCAAGTATATCGACCCCAGAAAGGAATAAGGAGGCATATTATGGCTTTGTTTGAAAATTACGAGAGAAGAATTGACCAAATTAATGCCTGCCTTTCACAGAACGGCATTAGCTCCATCGATGAGGCAAAGGAAATTTGCGCTCAGTATGGCCTTGATCCCTATCAGATGACCAAGGATATCCAGCCTATCTGCTTTGAGAACGCTTGCTGGGCCTATGTTGTAGGTGCTGCTATCGCTCTCAAGAGAGGCGTTAAATCTGCCGCTGAGGCCGCTGAGGCTATCGGCGAGGGTCTGCAGGCATTCTGCATCCCCGGTTCCGTTGCTGATGACCGCAAAGTTGGTATTGGCCATGGCAACCTGGCAGCCATGTTGCTCCGCGAGGAGACAACCTGCTTCGCTTTCCTTGCAGGTCACGAGTCCTTCGCAGCTGCTGAGGGTGCTATCGGCATTGCCAAGTCTGCCAACAAGGTTCGCAAGACACCCCTTAAGGTTATCCTTAATGGTCTTGGCAAGGATGCAGCTCAGATTATTTCCAGAATCAACGGCTTCACATACGTTCAGACCAAGTTTGATTACTACACAGGTGAGCTGAAGGTTGTTAACGAGATTGCTTACTCCAACGGTGACAGAGCAAAGGTTCGTTGCTTCGGCGCTGATGACGTTCGCGAGGGCGTTGCCATCATGTGGCATGAGGGTGTTGATGCTTCCATCACAGGCAACTCCACCAATCCCACCAGATTCCAGCATCCCGTTGCAGGCACATACAAGAAGGAGTGCGTAGAGAAGGGTAAGCAGTACTTCTCAGTTGCTTCCGGCGGCGGCACAGGCAGAACACTGCATCCCGACAACATGGCAGCAGGTCCCGCTTCCTATGGTATGACCGATACAATGGGCAGAATGCACAGTGATGCTCAGTTTGCAGGTTCCTCTTCCGTTCC
>JAFVXO010000094.1 GCA_017501105.1 Clostridia bacterium
TTCTTGGTTGTCTTGTGGTCGTCAGCCAGGCATACCATCACCTGGTTAGTGTCGTAGATGCCGCCCCAGGCCGCGTTCATCGCGTTGGGCGTGCCGTCCTCGTTATATGTTCCCACAATTAGTACGGGCATGGGATATAGCCATGTTTTAATTCCGAAATTCTTGCGCATATGTGCCTCCCGTTTTTTCTTCATTATACACAAAATGCCCCCTGGATTCACCTGCCCGGGCCTAATGCTCAAGTATTTGCAGCACTGTTGTTTGTTCTGCTCCTTTGTACTATAATTACCCACGTGAGTTCGAAACCATCCTCACGTTAAACAAAACTAAGGAGTCTTTTTATGCGCAAGCCAAACAAAACGCTATACCTCTGCCAAGCTGCCCTGATTGCAGCTCTATATGTGGCGCTGACATTTCTGGCCAAGTTGCTGGGCCTGGACAGTGGCGTAATACAGGTGCGCTTTTCGGAAGCCCTGTGTCTGCTGCCAATTTTCACCCCGGCTGCCATTCCAGGAGTAACTCTCGGCTGTTTCCTGGCCAACTTGTTAGGTGGTGCCGTGATTCTTGATACCATTGTTGGGCCCATTGCCACTTTGATTGGCGCCCTGGGCACCTATTGGCTACGCAAGAACAAATGGCTGGCCGCTATGCCTCCGGTGCTCTCCAACGCCCTGATTGTGCCCTTTATTCTGGCCTACGGCTATGGCGCGCCAGATGCCATCCCCTTTATGATGCTGACCGTCGGAGCGGGAGAGATTATATCAATCTACGTACTGGGTATGCTGTTTGTTAAAGTAGCGGAGAAGCCTTTGCGAAAATTAACATGAAACTCACCATGGATCGCAACGTAGAACTCCCTTCAAGCTCTGCTGATGACGACGAAGAATATGTAACAAAGATTGTTTTGTTCGGACCCGGAAACAACAAACTCAAATTAGTAAGAATGCTCAATGAGCTTTGTGATTTGAGCTTGACTGAGGCCAGGAGCATTGCAGATACACCTAATTCTATATTTATCGTTCCCGATAATGATGGAGTTTTTGAAAAGGTTATTGATGTTCTCCTTGATATTAATGCGGACTATGAATTGGTATAAACCACAAATTCAAAAAGGCGCCTGCAAAAGCAGCAGACGCCTTCTTTTTTATTCTTCAGACACAATACCCCGTCGGTTAACTCATGGCAGTATTGTTATCCTGGTTCCCAGTTGGCAATACTCAAACAAAATATCCATTACGTCATTATCTACGGCAACACATCCTGCCGTCCAGTCTCTGGAGCCTCCCAGGCCATGTATCATTATCTCTCCGCCTAAAGGTGTGTACCAGTCAGGTCTCTGTCCGTTATCAATGGCAGTGGCAATGCGGTCATAGGTTGCTTGGTCTATTCTGCCATCCTGTAGTGCCGCAAGGGCGTCATTTTTGTTAGGATAAGACACTCCCAAAGAAAGATAAAATACACTGGGGTTAACCCTTGTGCATACATAGTATTCTCCCTCCGGGGTCTTGCCATCTCCTTCTACTTGTTTGTGCCCCTCAGGAGTAAATCCTAAGCCAACAGAATATGAGCCAATCAATGTCTCGCCCTGCCATAGTTCCAGTTTACGCTGGGACTTCTTTACAACAATGCGAACCTCTCCTGACGCAGTATTTGGTGGAGGGTAACTGGATGCATAGTCCCCATGGATATATCCTCTCGTTTCTCCATAACTGATGTATAGCCAGTCTCCCTCTGCTCTTAATTTTACGACCTCAGTACCCTTTGCCAGCTGGGAAATTATCTCTCCATTAACACTTGGACTTCTTCTGAAATTAACTGTCGTACCCGTTACCCAATATCTCTCACCGTCGCCAATATCCTCCGTAGGCTCCTCTGTTGATTCTGCTGTAGGTATTGCTGTGGGGGAGGCTGTTGGCACCTCTGTAGGAACTGCAGTTGCCTCTGGTGTTGGTATTGGGGTAATCGTGGGTATAGCTGTTGGTGTTGCCTGATTACTACTCTCTGGAGCAGGCGAACCAGAGCCATTTGTAGTATTTGAATTGTTTCCTATACATGCTACAAGAACAAACGTCATCGAGAAA
>JAFVXO010000095.1 GCA_017501105.1 Clostridia bacterium
AAATTACCAGAATAGCAGCAACTACAATGGGGGCTATCATCTTCTTGCCATGTTCACTCATGTCTGTCTCCTTCAAATATTGTTAATGAAAGTATATCATACTCTGAGCTGTGCGAGTATATGCAGAATACTACGAGATTTCGTATTACTATCCCATGGTAGTACCAATGTTAAGGCAAAAATGATTAACTCACCCAAAGGATCCCCTGTGTATCGCCTGTTATGCGGTAATGCCTCGTGTGGGAAGTATATAATCCATGAAAAGTCCTTTTGACAGTATACAATTTCATTCTGCTGGCCCTCCGCATTAACTTTGACAAGCGATAAAACTGTCTATATCTTCCATAATATATTCCATCCCACATGTATGTAGGCACTCATAAAGTTCAATTATATATCTGCACACATCGAACTTGTTAAATAGAGCCATAGTTTCCGCTCCCGACAACCCTTTATGCAACTTATACTCCTCTATACAGAGAATCAAAAAAGGCATTTCCTTGCTCATACTATCCCTCTGGCAATATCATTTCGCCCGTTTCCTTCTCACTCTTCCATATTGAATAAATGGTCAATGGGCTGTAATGCCACATATTTGTCTCTTCTCGCGCTAACAATTCGTATGTCCTAGATCCATATAATTCATTCAGTGCAACAAGTTCATCAATCCCCTCCTTATCAACTATAAGTTCCACAATCTGTGGAACAAGTATAATGCTAAGCAGAGATCTGAACTTTTTGCTCATTTGTTATACCTCCACGGACTTAACAAACCTAATGGTCTCAATAGCCTGATCAGTCGCAAATACATATTGATTAAACAATTCCTTGACCTTAAGACTTTCGAGTGCCTTTTGTTTAGAAATCAATTCGCCAGTATATAGTTGAATCGTTCTATAAACATCATCATTGGCAACTGGCCCTATAATAATATCAAACTGCTCGCCACCATAGCAACCACTTCTATTGTATGTAACAAAATCCAACCATTCCTCATTAGGGCCTTCAAACTGTTTAATCTTAAGTCCTTTTTCGAATATCTCTGGCACAACATATACATTTACAATAGGCGAGCCGCCTCTCCTTATACATACTTTTCTAGCAAAAGCCTCCGCCTGTTCCTTGTTTGTTGTTGTATAAAACCCACATCCAAAATCTAAATACCTATTCTGCTGTATTAGTCTCGGCTTCTCTACCACCATATTACTACCATGATAAATAATCACTTATGCCTCCAAAACATTGTACTGTCCTTTATCTAATTGTACTTTAGCGGTTTCTCCATATCCACGAATAAATTTCGACAATTTCCGACGGTCATAAGCCTCATAACCCTTGTGTTTCAAAGGCTGCCGGGGTTTGGGCACAAAAAAGTCCCAGGAACTCTCGTCCCTGGGACTTATGGAGCGGGCGACGGGAATCGAACCCGCGCGGCCAGCTTGGGAAGCTGGAATTCTGCCATTGAACTACGCCCGCACTCCTCTATTATCTTTTAGTTAACCCACTTTCTTCACTCTTAATTATTCACTAACCTTGCACACATCCACCCAGGCTATGTAATTTGAACTCTTCTCCAGTTCTTCCAAACTCAGTGGAATGGCACTGTTACTGCTGCCGCATGCAGGATAAACGCAGTCAAAACGCCTGAGTGATTCGTCCAAGTAAACCTGTACGTCCTCGTTAACGCCAAAGGGGCAAACACCTCCAACGGCGTGGCCAATGAGTTCTATAGCCTGCTCCGGTGTCATCATCTTGGCCTTAGTGGAAAACTGGGCCTTGTACTTGGGATTATCCACCTTGGCATCGCCTGCTGCAACTACCAGAATGGGTGTTTCTCCAACTAAAAAGGAAAGTGACTTGGCAATTCTGCAAGGTTCACATCCAATGGCCTCTGCGGCCAATTGCACCGTGGCGCTGGACACATCGAACTCTATTATCTTACTGTCCAAACCGTATTTTGCCAAGTGCTCTCTTGCTCTATCAATTGCCATATCCTTCACCTACTTTATGAATAGTAGGGCTCAAATATTATTCGAGCCCCACCTTTCACTCTTAACTAAATCCCCGGGTTCTTAGGTCAGCGCCCTGAGCCATGCTCCGCGCGTTGGGATAGCGGCGCATTTTGCGCTACTTTTGTGCGGTCAAAAGTAGCAATTATTTAGTACATTCCTGCTTCTGCACCGCCGTGGTTGCAATGGCATTCCTTCTCGGGAAGGTCTGCAACTGCTGCCTCTGTTGTGAGAATCATAGCTGCTACTGATGCAGCGTTCTGCAGAGCTGTTCTTGTAACCTTAGCAGGATCAACAATACCTGCCTCGATCATATCAACGTACTTCTCGTTGAGTGCGTCAAATCCAACGCCTGGCTTAGATGCCATAACCTTGTTTACAACAACTGCACCCTCAAGGCCTGCGTTAGTAACAATCTGTCTCACAGGTTCCTCAAGAGCCTTTACGATAATAGCAGCACCTGTCTTTTCGTCGCCAGTGAGCTTAGCTGTTGCTGCAGCAACCTTCTTAATAACATTGATATAGGCTGTTCCGCCTCCGGGAACGATGCCCTCCTCAACTGCTGCCTTTGTTGCAGCCAGAGCGTCCTCAATGCGGAGCTTCTTCTCCTTCATCTCTGTCTCGGTAGCAGCACCAACCTGGATAACTGCAACACCGCCTGCAAGCTTAGCCAGCCTCTCCTGGAGCTTCTCCTTGTCGTAGGAACTTGTAGTCTCCTCAAGCTGAGCCTTGATGCCGTTCTTTCTCATCTCGATCTCTGTAGGATCGCCTGCACCATCAACGATAATGGTGTTTTCCTTCTGAACCTTTACCTGATGTGCGCGGCCCAGGTGAGCAACGGTTGCGTCCTTAAGCTCCATGCCGAGCTCGGAAGAAATAACCTGTGCTCCTGTGAGGATGGCGATATCCTGAAGCATAGCCTTGCGTCTGTCGCCAAAGCCGGGAGCCTTAACTGCAACACATGTGAATACGCCGCGAAGCTTGTTGAGAACCAATGTGGAGAGTGCCTCTCCCTCAACGTCCTCAGCGATGATCAGCAACTTCTTGCCAGACTGTGCAATCTGCTCCAATACAGGCAAAATCTCCTGAATTGCTGAAATCTTCTTGTCTGTAACCAGGATGAAGGGGTCATCCAAAACTGCCTCCATCTTGTCTGTATCTGTTACCATGTATGCTGACAGGTAGCCTCTGTCAAACTGCATACCCTCAACAACGTCCAACTGAGTGCCTGTTGTCTTGGACTCCTCAACTGTGATAACACCCTCAGCTGTAACCTTATCCATAGCCTCTGCAATAAGCTCGCCAATCTTGTCGTCGTTGGCCGAAATTGCGGCAACTCTGGAGATATCCTCGGAACCATTTACGGGGCGGCTAATCTCTGCTATGCCCTCAACTGCTGCATCAACAGCCTTGGCCATACCCTTGCGCAGAATCATGGGGTTAGCACCTGCTGCCAGGTTCTTGAGTCCCTCGCGGATAATAGCCTGTGCCAACAGAGTAGCTGTTGTGGTACCGTCACCTGCGATGTCGTTGGTCTTGGTAGCAACCTCCTTAACCAACTGTGCGCCCATGTTCTCGTATCTGTCCTCAAGCTCGATTTCCTTGGCGATGGTAACGCCGTCATTGGTAATCAGGGGAGCGCCGAACTTCTTGTCCAGGATGACATTTCTGCCCTTGGGGCCCATTGTAACCTTAACTGCATCTGCCAGCTTGTTTACGCCGGCCTGCATTGACTTGCGTACGTCCTCGTTAAATTTGATTTCCTTAGCCATTAATATAACCTCCTATTACTCGACAATAGCGAGAATATCGCCCTGTCTGATAATAATGTATTCTTCGCCGTCCAATTTAACCTCTGTTCCGGCATATTTGCTGAGGAGAACCTTATCTCCTACCTCAACTTCCATGATAACGTCCTTGCCGTCTACAACGCCGCCGGGGCCAACCTCGATAACCTCAGCAACCTGGGGCTTCTCCTTAGAACCGGAGGAGAGAACAATGCCACTCTTGGTGGTTTCCTCGGGCTCAACCATCTTAACTACAACTCTGTCTGCCAGTGGTCTGATAATTTTCATATAACGCCTCCTGATACAATTAGCACTCTACTCTCTCGTGTGCTAATCCATATTTTACCTTTCCAATTTATTAATGTATATCGTGAGTTTAACGAAATATTACGCAATTTTCACGATATATTGGACAAATTAATGGGATGATGCTTCCAAATCTAATAATCTCAGGCAAAATCTTTAGATTTTGTTGAGTTTGGCCATGGAATACAGCATTCGCTTCATTCCAAACTGGTCAAAGGAAACCTCCACCAAATAGTCTCCATTCTCCGGAGAAACTGCCAGGACTGTTCCCTCGCCAAACTTGCGGTGGGCCACCCTGTTTCCTGGTTCCAGATTGCATCCGCCTACGGGAGCCTTGGTTGCTGTAGGTGCAACTCGTTCAAGAGACCTGCGAACGTCGGATGCGCTGGAGATGTTGACTCCCCAACCAGTGCCTCTGGATTGTTGACCAAAGGGGTTGTAGGAATATGCCGACTTGGTCTCCGGTCTGGCTGTCCTGACCTCCCTTGCCTCTGCATACAGTTCCTCGGGGATTTCCTTCTCAAATCTGGAAACTCTGTTGCTGGTGGTTTTGCCGTACATCATTCGGGAACGGGCATTCAGCAGGTACAACTGCTCCTTGGCCCTTGTAATACCTACATAGGCCAACCTGCGCTCCTCCTCCATTTCCTCGGGATCCTCCATTGACCTAAGTCCCGGGAAAACCCCCTCTTCCATACCAACCAGGTATACTACAGGGAACTCCAATCCCTTGGCGCTGTGGAGTGTGAGCAACAGGACACTATCATCCTTGTCATCTATGCCGTCGGTGTCTGATGCCAACTGTGCTGATGCCAGGAATTCCTGAAGAGACTTATCATCCAGATCCTCTGCCTCCGCGAACTGGGTGGCCACGTTAATGTACTCGCGAATGTTATCGATGCGTCCCTCCGCCTCAATAGTATTCTCCTCCTCCAAAACGGTAATTAAACCTGTTCTGTCGATAATATATTCCATAAGTTTGTCCACTGGTAGCTCCATGAGCTTCTGCCGGAAATCATGCATCATCTCACCAAAAGCCTTGACCTTGAGCCCTACTGCCCTGAGATCCGACAGCAATTCTGTGTCGGACAGAGCCATAAACAGGCTGATGCCATTCTCCTCACAGTAGTTCTGCATCTTCTCAATAGTAGTGTCGCCGATGCCCCTGGCAGGTACGTTGATAATTCTGCGCAGGCTGACACTGTCCCCGGGATTGCAAATTACCTGCAAATATGCAGTTACATCTTTAATCTCCTTCCGCTTGTAGAAACTGGTTGCTCCAACCAGCTTGTACGGAATCCTGGCTCTGTTAAAGGCCTCCTCAAACACTCGAGACTGGGCATTGGTCCTGTACATTACCGCAAAATCCTTGTACTGGCGGCCCTTATCCATCTGCTCCTTGATATTCTTGACTACGAATTGTGGCTCCTGGTAGGCATCGTCCACGCAAATACGGTGTATCAGCTCGCCCTTGCCCTTGTCTGTCCAGAGGGCCTTGTCCTTACGGCCTGTATTGCGTGAAATAACGCTGTTGGCAGCATCCAAAATAGTGGATGTGGAGCGGTAATTCTGTTCCAATTTAATAGTCTTTGTGTCCTTGAACTGCTTTTCAAAATCAAGAATATTGGATATATCTGCTCCTCGCCATCCATAAATGGACTGGTCATCGTCACCAACTACGCATAGGTTGCCGTGATAACCTGACAGGTATGTAACCAATATGTACTGGGCGTTGTTAGTATCCTGATACTCGTCTACCATGACGTACTTGAATCTGCGGCTCCATTTGTCGCGAATCTCGGGGTACTCTTTGAAAATCTGCACTGTCAGCATAATGAGGTCGTCAAAATCAAGGGCATTGTACTCCTTGAGTTTCCTCTGGTAGAGGGCATATGCCCTGGAATATGCAATGGCCTGGAATCCGTCCTTATTCTCCATGGCAAAGCGCTCCGGTGAAATGAGCCTGTTCTTAGCCTTGGATACGATGTCCAACAATCCCCGGGGAGGATACTGCTTGTCGTTCAGGTTCAGCTCAGAGACGCACTGCTTCATAACCTTGAGCTGATCGTCAGTATCATATATAACGAAATTTGATTGATAATCCAAAATGCCAATCTCCTGGCGCAAAATCCTGAGGCATAGTGAGTGGAATGTCATGGCCCAAACGGAGTATCCCTCGTCGCCGATCATGGAGGTGATACGATCCTTGAGCTCCTTGGCAGCCTTATTTGTAAATGTTATGGCTAAAATGTTCTGTGGAGCGGCCAGATACTGATCGAGAATGTATGCACAGCGGCATACCAGTACTCTGGTCTTGCCGGAACCTGCTCCTGCCAGCAGCAACAAATGTCCGTCTGTATTTGTTACGGCCTCTCTCTGTGGACCGTTAAGCGAGTTCAAATAATCCTGCATCACAACACCATCCTGTAATGTACCGCTGCTCTCTTGCAGCCGATGGTCAGTATACCATATAGCACTATCCTTGTGAAATAATTTGCACATAAAACAGGACACCCGACCATATAGGTCGGGCATCCTGCCTTATTGCTTATCGATGTTCTACTGAATTTCGTTAATTGTTTAATAAGAGTGCTTTTATGTCGGATACTGCAGATAAGTATCGTTATCTGCGGTGATCCCCTAGAAGGCTGGCTCGATAAGTCCGTAGCCTCCGTCCTTTCTATGATATACAACGCAGACAGATGATGTGTCCACATTGTAGAAAACGAAGAAGTCGTGTCCCACCAGGTTCATCTGGAGTACTGCCTCCTCAGGAGACATGGGCCTAAGCGTGACCTGCTTGATTCTCATGATGCTGAGGTCCTCTTCCTCTACATCACCATCAAAGTCTGCCAATACGGGAGCTCCAGCGGATTTGTACTTGTTCTCCAGCTTGGTCTTGTTCTTC
Source organism: Clostridia bacterium (assembly GCA_017501105.1). Lineage (GTDB taxonomy): Bacteria > Bacillota > Clostridia > RGIG7378 > RGIG7378 > RGIG7378. The sequence goes on from JAFVXO010000095.1 coordinate 7,011, forward strand.
CGTAACTGCCTCTCAAGTGCCTCACAGCACTGATCAATAGCGGATAGGGCGTCATCGTCACTCTTCTCTGCCCTGAGCACCAGGTTGCCGCTGGTAATTGTAACCTCAGCCGTGACTGAAACACGGCCCTTCTTAATTGTGACAGTAGCCTCTGCCGGTGTCCTGAAAAACTTGTCGTACTTGGCAAGTCTCTTCTCAATCTTCTCTCGGTCGATTGAATAAACGCGGTAGTCCTTTTCTCTGTAAGTAACTGTCATACCAGTGTCCTCCTTGGATTCAATTGTTCAAGATAGCCAAGAAACCGGACGGGCCTTAGCTTTTCTTTGTCTATATTTTACTATATATTATTATCTCATGCAATAAAAAATGTATATTGGCCACACATTTTTTTGTTGCCACAACCATCAAAACGAACAAAAAATGGAAGGAATCGTCGAAATAATTGTAAAACGGATTGTCTGTTATGGTGCTATCTTTAACGCATATATACTAATCCTAAAAATTGAGTAATTTATTCTTTCTCAGAGTTGATTCCATCTCTGCACTGGTGTATATTTATTAGACTTATTTGGGTGAGGTTTTTGTTGATGCAATTAAATTCTAAAATTTTAGCAATATGTCTGGCCGTTGTATCGGTCTTTTTTGTCGTTAC
>JAFVXO010000096.1 GCA_017501105.1 Clostridia bacterium
ATAAGAACGGCATTTTTAAGCAGCTGATCAACAATAGAGGAGAGCAGGAGGAGAGACCTGACGATTGGCTTATTGGAGGCACTACCCCCTGGGAGATTATTCGCCCCGAGTGGTCTTTTGAGATTAAATTTGGCGGTACAGTAAGATACGTTCCCAAGGGAAACGACAGCTACGACTTCGTTCAGGAAAACTATTCTTCCGTTATGGCCGTTGCACACGATATTCCGATTACCGGATACGGCACAGATACAGTTAATACCCTACGTCTGTGGGACGCAGAGGCTGTGCACAAGTTTGACATCGCAGAGTTCAACGCCGGCAATTACCGTAAGGCCGTAGAGCAGGATTACCTTGCCAAGACAATTGTAGAGGTCCTGTACCCTGCAGACGATCACATATCCGGCAAGGAACTGAGACTCAAGCAGCAGTACTTCTTTGTCTCTGCAACTATTCAGCAGGCCATTAAGGAATTCAAGATGCTGGGTAACACCGACTTTAGCACCTTCTCCGACAAGTATGCATTCCAGCTCAACGATACGCATCCCTCAATGGCAGTGGCTGAGCTAATGCGCCTGTTGACTGACCAGGAGGGGCTGGGATGGGACGAGGCCTGGGAGATTACACAGAAGACCTGCGCCTACACAAACCACACCATCATGTCCGAGGCTTTGGAAAAGTGGTCCATTGACCTGTTCAAGAGATTGTTGCCCCGTATCTACATGATCGTGGAGGAAATCAACCGCAGATTCACAGAGCAGCTGTACAACAAATACCACTATTCATATGAGAAGGTCTGCAGAATGGCCATCCTCAACAACGGTATGATTCACATGGCTAAGCTGGCTATTGTGGGCAGCCACTCTGTAAATGGCGTTGCCTTCCTGCATACCGAGATTCTCAAGAATCAGGAGCTAAGGGACTTCTACGAAATCTACCCTGAGAAGTTCAACAACAAGACAAACGGTATTACGCAGCGCAGATGGCTGCTGTATTCCAACCCCGAACTGTCATCTCTTATTACAGAAATAATTGGCTCCGGTTGGATTACCAAACTGGATGAGCTCAAGAAGCTGGCTCCACTTGCCGATGATGAATCATTCTGCAAGAAGTGCGCCGATATCAAGAAAAACAACAAGCTGCGTCTTATCGAGTATGTGAAAAACGAGGTTGGCATTGAGTTGGATCCTGACTCCATCTTTGATATACAGGTTAAGCGTCTCCATGAGTACAAGAGACAGCTGCTAAATGTTTTGCACATTATCTCTCTGTATCAGGCAATCAAGGAGAATCCCGATTACCCTATGCACCCCAGGTCATTCATCTTCGCAGCTAAGGCGGCGGCAGGATACCGCAGAGCTAAGCAGATTATCAAGCTGATCAACTGCGTAGCCAACGTGGTAAACAACGACCCAGTGGTCAGTGCCAAGATGAAGGTTGTGTTCCTGCCTAACTACAGAGTATCACTGGCTGAGAAACTGTTCCCTGCCAGCGATGTCTCCGAGCAGATTTCCACGGCAGGCAAGGAGGCCTCCGGTACAGGATGCATGAAGTTTATGCTCAACGGTGCAGTAACACTGGGCACCATGGATGGTGCTAACGTGGAGATTTGTGAGGAAGTAGGCGAGGAAAATATGTTTATTTTCGGTCTCCGAGTTGAGGACATCCTCAAGATTTACGCTGAGAACAGCTATCGCCCTGTGGACGTATATAACAACAATCCCAAATTGCACAAGGTACTGGATAGCCTTATAGATGGAACCTTCTCAAACGGTGACACCGAAATGTTCAGAGAACTGTTCAACGCACTGGTATATGGAGGAGATGAGTACTTTGTGCTCAAGGACTTCGATTCCTATTGCGACGCCCAGGCCAAATTAGACAAGGCCTATGGTGATAAGGCTGCATGGTATCGCATGTCTGTTATGAATATTGCCTGCTCCGGCAAGTTCTCCAGCGACAGAACTATTGCAGAATATAATAGGGACATTTGGCACCTGGTATAGGCACACAGACGACACTGATATTAAGACGACATCCACGACATCCTGTTCAAGAGATGTCGTCTTTTTTGTG
>JAFVXO010000097.1 GCA_017501105.1 Clostridia bacterium
CAACATCTCCTTTACTGATGGTGTGATTACAGAGACTCCCGACAATAACGAAAATAATGAACAAGAGGACAAAGAACCTTCCTCTCCGCAAACAGGCGACAATTCCTATATTGTTGTGTGGGTTCTCTTAGCAGTCCTCAGCCTTTCTGCTCTTGTCATTTTAGGCATCTATCGCCGGAAAGCAACTCAATAGAGGTTTCCGCCCTTGCGCTGGATCGCGAAGGGAAACATCCGCTGGAAATGGCAAATTAAATCCTTGTATTGCAGCAAAAGCCCTGGTACACACCGGGGCTTTTCGGCATCTTGTCGCAGTTTGTTGCCCCTTTTATATCAGCAAGATCGAAGGTTTAAAATGGCACTTTTTTGGGGATGTGATAAGTGAAACTTGAAGTAAAATGAAATGGACGCGGTGCAATTAATGGACGATAAGGAAGTCCATAGAGTGTCGTACGTCCATAAATTCTAATGGAATTGGAGATAATGGACAAATAGCACCCAATGGACGGTTTATAGCGGCCGGCTGTTAACCGTGGTGTCATGTGTTCGAGTCACATAAAAGGCGCCAAAAAGCAAGTCTTCGGGCTTGCTTTTTTGTTATGTAGAAAAGCCGTGCGCTCTAGGGTGCGGGGTGGGGAGAAAGGCTGTTAACTGCAACGCCTGAGAGCGCTCGCGGTGCGAGGAGGAGCGAACAGGGGTTGGCGCAGCGGTCGGCAATATGGAGCCAGAGGCGAACATAGAGACGAGTACCGCAAGAGTGGTGTCATGTGTTCATAAAAAAATAAGCGGGCAGTTATTCTACTGCTCGCTTTTGCTTGTGTTCTAACAATTCTTTTATACCAACAGGTTATACATGATGATGGAGTTTACAATACCCAGCAGAATGCCGGCGCCTACCTGAATTGGAGTGTGGCCTACGAACTCCTTGAGCTTAACCTCAGGAAGTTGTTCAGATGAGAACATTTCCTCAAAAGATTTGACAATTTCGTTTAGCAAAACAGCCTGTTTGCCGGTTTCTCTGCGAACGCCGGTTGCATCATGGCAGACAATAGTGGCAAAGATAGCAGCCAGGGCAAAGTGGAAGGAGGCAAATCCATAAACAAAACCGCTGAGAACTGCCACGGAAACAACAGTTGCGGAGTGACCACTTGGCATTCCGCCGTCGCCAAACAACCTGCTGAAATCAAAACGCTTATTAATTATTGCGTGGAGAAAAAACTTGATTACCTGAGCCCACATCCAGGAAGAAACGCCTATGATAATAAAGGGGTTTGTTATCATCTCGATAAACCAACTCATATTAGTGAAAACTCCTTAAATTAAAAATGGGAATTCGGCGGGGCCGACTATATTCGTCATAACAAGACACGAACAAGGGTGTTAGGACAATATTATACTTTATAAATTGCATGATGTCATCTTATAGTGCAAATATTGCAGGTTTCGTGAAAAAAGGGGAACAATAAGCAGCAAATAACAAAGAAGCAGAACAACATATGAAATCAATTTGGATAGAGTCCGTAAAGCGCCCAGCCTTTAAACAACTTAAGGGAGATGCGACCACAGATGTTCTTATAATCGGCGGAGGAATTGCAGGAATTCTCTGCGCCTATAAGCTCAAGCAAGCAGGGGTAGATTGTATGCTGCTGGAGGCGGATCAGATTTGCAGTGGAGTTACCCAAAACACCACGGCAAAAATTACGTTACAGCACGGTTTGATTTACCACAAAATGATAGGGAGATTTGGTAGAGAAAAGGCCTGTCGATATCTTCACGCCCAGAAAATAGCCATGGAGCAATACAGAACCATGTGCGGCACAATCCCTTGCGATTACGAGGAGAAGGATGCATATGTGTATTCCCTCGACGATTCGAATATTGTTCGACAAGAGGTGGCAGCTCTAAACAGCATTGGATGCGCTGCGGACTTTGTGGCCAATTTGCCACTGCCAATATCAGTGGCGGGTGCGGTCCGAGTGGAGGGTCAGGCTCAATTTCATCCCCTGAAATTTATTTATGCATTAGCCAAGGACCTCCCAATCTACGAGCACACCAAGGTTTTGGAACTGTCCCCCAAGGAGGTTATTACAAATCATGGAAAAATCAGGCCAAAGAAGATAATCGTAGCAACTCATTTTCCCCTGCTAAACAAGCACGGCTCCTATTTCATCAAGTTGTATCAGCATCGTTCCTATGTAATAGCTCTGGAAAACGGGCCTAACGTAGAGGGAATGTATGTGGATGAAAACCACAAGGGAATGTCTTTTCGCAATTATAGAGGCAAGCTTCTGCTGGGCGGCGGAGGCCACAGGACGGGCAAGCAGGGCGGCGGTTGGCAGGAACTGGAGTCATTTGCCCGCAGAAATTATCCAGAGGCCAGGATTCTGGGACGATGGGCAACGCAGGACTGCATGACTCTGGACAGTATTCCGTATATCGGTCGTTATTCAGCGTCTACACCTAATTTGTTTGTGGCTACAGGGTTTAACAAGTGGGGCATGACGTCATCAATGGTGGCGGCTATGTTGCTTGCAGATCTGGTGCAGGACAAACCCAACGATTATGCGGAGGTGTTTTCGCCATCCCGAAGCATTTTAAGGCCACAACTTGCGGCAAATGTGGCAGAATCCTTGATTGGATTGCTTACGCCTACTACTCCCAGATGTCCCCACTTGGGCTGCGCCCTAAAGTACAACCCGCAGGAACATTCCTGGGATTGCGGCTGTCATGGCTCCCGATTTACGGAGACAGGAGAACTCATTGATAACCCCGCCACCGACGACAAGGCAAGGATGCCGCAGCCGCCAAAATGAGGTCAGAGGGGAAGGATGAAATCCCATCAGGCACGTAGTAGTTGCTCATGGTTTGTGTTACAATGTATGCAGTATTTTCCAAAAAAGCCGGCATTCGGAGGGGGTGTACGTTCATGAAGATTGCTATTGTTACCGGAGCGTCATCTGGAATGGGCAGAGAATTCCTGCTCAAAATAGACAAGGAATACAAATTAGACCAGATTTGGGCCATTGCCCGTAACAAGGAGAGGCTGGACCAACTGCAGAGCTGGGTCTCTACGCCTGTCAGAACATTCTCTCTGGACCTGACAGACCCCACCTCCATAGATGCAATTGCAGGTGCGCTGGGAGAGGAACAACCCTGGGTTCAGCTGTTGATAAACTGCAGTGGATACGGCAAGTTTGGCACCTTCGAGAGTATTGCACAGAGCGACAACACCGGCATGATAGACCTGAATTGTCGGTCATACGTTGCAATGGCGCAGACGGTGCTTCCCTATATGAATAGGAGAGGCATTATCCTCAACGTGGACTCTATGTCTGCATTTATGCCCTTGCCCCACGTGGCTGTTTACGCCGCAACTAAGTCCTTTATTCTCAGCTGGAGCAGGGCGCTCAATGTGGAGCTCCGCCCCCGAGGAATTCGCTCTATTGCGTTCTGCCCATATTGGGTTATGACGTCCTTCTTTGATCGAGCCAATGACAAGAAGGCCATCGAGCATTTTGACAAGGTATACACCACTGAATTTGTAGTGGATAAGGCTATGGCATATATGCGAAAGAGAAAGGGCGATACCTGTGTACCAGGGTTGTATGCAAAACTTTTGCACCTGACCGCCAGGATTATGCCCAAACGCTTTGTGATGTGGTTCTGGGGCAAGTCACAGAAGCTCTATTGATATGTCCAAGAAAACCGCAGCCGTATTTGTCGGTATTATCTCCAACATAATATTTGGTTTTAGTTTTATATTTACCAAGGACGCATTGGAGACTCTGGGTGTGTCGAATATTGTCTTTTTGGCCCACCGGTTCATGCTGGCTTCGGCGGTTATGGCGGCTATAGCTCTGGTTCGCAGGCAGAGATTCTCATTTAAGGGCCGTCCATGGTACAAGCTGGTACTCCTGGGTCTTTGCCAACCGGTTATATATTTTTTGGCCGCAAACTACGGACTCCTGCAGTCCACATCTACATTCAGCGCAGTTATTATCGCGCTGGTTCCTGTGGTGGCCACCATGGAGGCAATGGTGTTTTTGAAGGAGCGGCCCACATGGATACAGACGGTGTTGTGTCTGTTGTCTGTGAGTGCCGTTGTTGTCATGTCCTATTTGGATACCAATTCAGGAAACACAACTGTGTGGGGAGTAGCGCTGCTGGTGGTTTCCTCTGTGGCTGCAGGCACATTCAACCTAATTAGCCGAGAGAGCAGAGAACAGTTCACTCCCTTTGAGAGGACATTTGCCATGTTTGTGGTTGCAGCCATAACCTTCACGGTTCTGGCCTTGGTGGAAAACCGTTCTGCCCCGCAACTAATGGTACAACCCCTGTTTAAGTCTTCTTACATAGTGGATCTGTTGTATCTTGGGGGGTTGTCCAGTGTGGTAGGTTTCTTTGGCGTGAACTATGCCAACACATACCTCCCTGTGGTGCAGGCCACAGCATTTTCCAATATAACAACCATCGTGTCGGTTATGGCAGGTATCTTTATCCTGCGGGAGCCCTTTACTTGGGTGACAATCCCGGCCGCCTTAGTTATAATGACCTCCGTATGGGGAATACAAAAGTTTGACAGGAGAGATCGTCATGCCCAATAAGCGTAGTTTTATAAGTGTTGCGTGGACCTTTTTTCAACTTACACTGGGATCTGTGATATATTCCCTGGGGGTTGCGTTTTTCCTGGATCCTCTGGACCTGGCCCCCGGAGGCTTGACGGGTATAGCCATTATATTGGACAACTTTATACCCCTCGGTATCGGTATGATCGTGTTTATTCTCAATATTCCCATCTTGATCCTGGGACTTAAGGTGTTCGGCAAGGACTTTTTGGTGTCTACATGCTATTCCACAGTGCTGATCTCGGTGCTCATGGACATTTTTGCTAAAGCGGGAAACAACTTAGCCCTGACCAACGACAGACTGTTGGCGGCAGTGGCTGGTGGCGTTCTTGTGGCAGTGGGAATGGGCATTGTGTTCAGATGCGGCGGCACCACCGGAGGCGTGGACGTTATTATTAAGCTGATTCATCTGAAGTATAGACACGTTAAGACCGGCACTATTCTGTTAGTCTTGGATATGACCATTGTTGCAGCCTCTGCGATTGCCTTTAAGAATATCGAGCTTGCCCTGTATGCCACAGCAGCGCTGTTCATTCAGAGTGTGGTGTTCGACAAGGTACTGTACGGAACCGACGAGGCCAAGTTGGTGTACATTGTCAGCAACAACTATCAGGACATCGCCCTCCGTATGCTTAAGGAGGTCAACGTGGGCCTGACTCTGTTGGAGGGAGAGGGCGCCTACACGGGACAGGACAAACGTGTGCTGATGACAGTTGCCAAGAAGCAGAACTTCCCCAAGATCAAGGATGTGGTCAAGGCCGTGGATCCAGAGGCATTCATGATCGTTTCCTCTGCGACAGAGGTGTTTGGCGCAGGATTTAAGAGCGCACACAAGGAGGAACTGTAGAGATTGGTTTACCAGGCGCTGTATAACAACATAATCGACAACATCAAAGAGGCCCACATGAAGCTGGGCTTCACAGACAGCGAGGTCAGTCTTAACTACCAGAGCCGCAGCCTAGGTCACTTGGTGGACGAGGTGCCGGCCACAGAGGCCCTGGAGGTGCTGGTGAGAGAGGCGCAGCCTACACTGGGACAGCTGACATATAGGATCAGGGACAATGTGGTTCGCATAACCGTTCCCCAGGAGGGAGTCAGATATGTCAGAGACCATGTTCCGGAGCGTCCCCTGCTGAGGGAGCTCATCGCTCTGGTTCAGAACCCGACAGTAACTCTGGAGGAAATACTGACCATGTTCCGCAGACATTCGGACAACGTGGCCTGTGAGCCTACAGAAGAGGGCGGCATGGACTACGTAATATGGTTCCCGGAGGGAGATCCCGACGACTACAGGTATTGCCTGTGTCTGGACGGCCTGGGAGCCACATATCACAGACTGTCAAAGGCAGATTTTGAGGACATATATAAGAAAGACGAGGAGACAAGATGATTACCAAGGTTAAGGACTTACCCTACAAGAGAGCCACGGTGGAAGAACTGGCCCAGGCCTATGGCCGTTTTGAGGAGGCTGTTAAGGCTGCCACCTCGGCAGACCAAGTTTTGCAGGCCCGCAAGGATTTTTTGGAAGGCGGCATATGCGACTTTGTTACTGCATCTGCATTGGCACAGTGCAGGTTTACCCTGGACATGAACGACGAGTTCTACAAGCAGGAGCAGGATTATTACGATGAAAATGGCCCTCTGGCATCTAACCTGATGGTTAAAATGGCCGACCTGATGCTGAACAGCCCATATAGGGCTGAGCTGGAGAAGGCACTGCCAGCAACGGTATATCTTAACTACGACATAGCCAAGAAGGCCCACAGCGAGGCAATTATCGCAGACGAGCAGGAGGAGAACGCACTGGTCACAGAATACTCACAGCTCATGAGCGGGATCATGTTGGTCTGGCAGGGAGAGAAGAAGCCCTTGTCCTTCGTCCGGGGCTTCCTGGAGGACCAGGACAGAAGTGTTCGTGCCGCTGCTGCAGAGGCCATAGGCAAGGGATTGGAGTCAGTATCCGACCAACTGGACAAATACTACGACGACCTGGTTAAGGTTCGTGACCGTATGGCCAAAAAGATGGGTTACGAGAATTATATCGAGCTGGGATATTACCGCATGGGCCGCATCGACTATAACAAAGAGATGGTTGAGAAGTTCCGAGCCAATGTGCTGGAGTCTATCGTTCCTGCAGTTAAGGCTATTAAGGCAGGCGTGGCCGAGAAACTGGGCATTGACCAGATTATGATTTACGACAACGATATCGTCTCTGCAGAGGGCAATCCCCGTCCCATGGGCGACAAGGAGCAGATTTTTGCGGCCGCAAGGCAGATGTACAACGAAATGAACCCGGAAATAGGCGCATTCATGGAGGCTATGCAGGAGGCGGAGGCCTTTGACGTGGAGCCTCGTATCGGCAAGTGGGGTGGTGGCTACTGCACAAACTTTGCAAGATTCAAGCAGCCCTTTATCCTGGCCAACTTTAACGGCTCCTCCGGTGATATCGATGTAATGACCCATGAGTTCGGACACGCATGGGCAATGCACAAGGCAAACCACCAGGGAGATCCCGAGTGCGATGTGGGATCAATGGAGACAGCCGAAACGCATTCTATGAGCATGGAGTTTTTTAGCTGGCCCTGGATGCACCTGTTCTTTGCAGATGCTAAGGCATACTGCCGCAAGCACCTGTCCGATGCGCTGACCTTCATCCCCTACGGAGTTATTGTAGACGAATATCAGCACAGGGTTTATGCCCAGCCTGACATGACACCTGCAGAACGCAATCAGGTATGGTTGGAGTTGGAGGGCAAGTACAGGCCCTACCTGTCCTATCAGGGCATTCCATACCTGGAGAAGGGTACCAGATGGCAGTATCAGATGCACATCTATGAGTCCCCCTTCTACTACATCGACTACTGTCTGGCTCAGGTGGTGGCTCTGGAATTCCTGGCCGCATCTATGGACAACTACGAGGACGCATTGGCCAGGTACATGGAGCACGCAGCCCGAGGAGGCACATATGCATTCAATACATTGGTCAAACTAGCCGGACTAGCCAGCCCCTTTGAGGAGGGCGCTTTGGCAAAGGTTATCGACAACATTATGGCCAAGCTGAACACACTGTAACATACGGAGGAAGATACATGAGAGACAAGAGAATACAGACCCTGGCCCACAATCTGGTCAACTATTCCTGCAAGATCCAACCTGGCGAGAAGCTGCTCGTTGAGATGACAGGCGTGGATCCTGAGATTGGCAAGGCGATTGCAGAGGAGACATATGCAGTAGGCGGTCACCCCTTTATCCAGGTGGTTGATCCCGGCATCAAGAGAGCTATCATGATGGGCATGACCGACGAACAGGCCGCCCTCATGGCAAAGTACGACGCATACCGCATGTCCGACATGGACGCATATATTGGGATTCGCGGCGGCGACAACCTGTTTGAGGAGGTGGATGTTCCTGCAGAACAGCGCAAGGCATATCAGTTGGGATATTCCAAGCCGGTACATATGGACATTCGACTGAACCACACCAAGTGGTGCGTAATGCGTTGGCCGAATCCTGGTATGGCACAGTCTGCAGGCCAGTCTACAGAGGCTTTTGAGGACTTCTACTTTGACGTATGCTGTCTGGACTACTCCAAGATGGACAGGGCATTGGATGCCCTCAAGGCATTGATGGAGCGCACGGACAAAGTCAGACTGGTTGCACAGGATACGGATATTACCTTCTCTATTAAGGGAATGCCCGCCATCAAGTGTGCAGGTTCCCTGAATATCCCCGACGGCGAGATTTACTCCGCTCCAGTCAAGGATTCCGTCAATGGCGTTATCCACTACAACACACCGTCCATGAATCAGGGCAAAAAGTTCGAGGACGTTCGCCTGACATTTAAGGATGGCAAAATTGTCGAGGCCACAGCAAATGACACTGAGACAATTAATAAGATATTCGATGTGGATGAGGGAGCGAGATATGTGGGAGAGTTCGCAATTGGCGTAAATCCCTACATCAATAAGCCTATGCTGGACACCCTTTTTGACGAAAAGATTGCAGGTTCTATCCACTTCACACCCGGCAACAGCTACGACGACTGCGACAATGGAAACAAGTCTGCGCTCCACTGGGACCTGGTGCTCATTATGACACCCGAATATGGTGGCGGCGAAATTTGGTTCGACGATGTGCTGATTCGGAAGGATGGCAGGTTCGTTCTCCCTGAGCTTGAGTGCCTGAACCCCGAAAATTTAAAATAACTAACCTAAGTCCTGCTTTGTGCGGGACTTTTTTGGAGGAAACATGAAAAAAGTACAATTAGGAAATACAGGAATACAGGTGCCGGCAGTGGTAGTTGGATGCATGAGGATCGGCAACATGGACCAGGAGCAGTTGGGCAAATTCGTCCACAGCGCCATGGACATGGGAGCCAACTTCTTTGACCATGCAGACATATACGACGGAGGCAGATGCGAGGAGCACTTTGGAACTCTGTTGGCCGAGGACAAGAGCTTGCACAGGGAGGATATGTTCATCCAGTCCAAGTGCGGCATTCGTCCCGGCAGATACGATCAATCCAAGGAATACATATTGGAGTCGGTGGACCAAATTCTGTCCAGACTGCAGACAGACTATCTGGATATGCTGCTGCTGCACAGGCCCGACGCACTGGTGGAGCCGGATGATGTGGCGGAGGCCTTTGACCGCCTGGAGAGCTCGGGCAAGGTAAGATATTTTGGCGTGTCCAATCATCGCCCCAGCCAGATGCAGTTGCTGAATACCAGTGTAAAACAAACGCTGCAGGCAAATCAATTGCAGTTTAGCATACCGGTTTCCAATATGGTGGCAGCAGGACTGGAGGTTGACATGGATACAGAGGGCTCAGCAGACAGAGACGGAGCGGTGCTGGACTATTGCCGTATCAATAAAGTGACTATTCAGGCCTGGTCCCCCTTCCAGATGCCCAACTGGGGTGGTTGTTATGTAGGCAATCCCCAATACGCCAAGCTCAACGAAACCATGGAGGAGCTGGCCCCCAAGTACGACCTGGACGTGACAGGCCTGGGTGCTGCGTGGATAATGAGGCATCCCGCAAACATGCAGGTAGTTATGGGAACCACCAAAGCAGAGCGCATAGCATCTGCAGTAAAGGCTTCGGAGACAGAGCTGAGCCGTGAGGATTGGTATAGACTGTATCTGGATGCGGGACATATATTGCCATAGGGTATTGTTACTTTGGACCGCCCCAAAGTAACCAAAGGGCGCCGGCTACTTCCGAAGCGCCGGAGGCACGGCACGCTATCGCGAGATGGCGAAGCAGAGCTTCGCGGCAGGCGGTGCGCGGGGCACGACTTAGGGCGTGGCCCTAAGAACCCATTGGGCAGGTAAGAGGGAATAGGTAAGAAGTGATGATTTTATGTCCCTATAATCAAATTTATAGAATTTAACTACTAACCATGACCACCTGTCACTTCATAGCGGGTGGTTTATGTTTCACTAGCTTCGTGGCTCAACAAGGTCAAGCTCTCCATAAAACAAAAGGCCCGTACCAATGTGGCGCGAGCCTTTTTCTTTAATGTTGGGAATGTTTAAAATGCAAAGTTGCCGTCCTTGAAGATGACAATCTGGTTGCCCTGATCATCGGTTCCGATGATGGACAGGTCGGGGGTGCCAATCATAAAGTCCACATGCTCCGCGGAGCAGTTAATACCGGCAGCCAGCTTCTCATCCTCAGACAGTGAGTCGCCGCCCTCTACGCAGGAGCCGTATGCCCTACCCAATGCCAGGTGGCAGCTGGCATTCTCGTCAAACAGAGTGTTGTAGAACAGGGTGTTCATGTTGGAAATGGGGCTGTCGTGGGGAACCAAC
>JAFVXO010000098.1 GCA_017501105.1 Clostridia bacterium
TTCCTCAAGGCCCTCCAGCTCGTCAGCCTGTCCCACGTTGCCGGAAACGGCGATAACCTCACAATTGTTGTAGTTCTCCTTGAGCCAGGGAATGATGATAGAAGTATCAAGTCCACCGGAATATGCAAGAACAACCTTTTTGATATCATTTTTATTCATTTTAACTGCTCCTTTTGTGCATAAATATTCATAGCCATACTGACAATTTTATCCCTCTGCCCTATATTTTGTCAATATATAGGCAGAGTAAAAACTTCACAAAAATAAACAACTTTCGCAGGGGAAAGTTGTTTATTCAGTGCATGATTAAATATTCATTTTTTGTGTATAAAATTACAAGGTTTAGGTTCAAACTTGTTACAGAAATCTTGCGTTTCGCTCTTAGTTTTTCCTGCAAAACAAATCTCTTTACCTCTTCCCTCTTACTTCTTACTTCTCACCTTTTACTTCTTACTTCTCCCCTCTCACCTCTCACCTGCAACAATCCCATCCACAAACTGCTTGGCAGCTCTGGCGGACCTGCCCCCTCTGCCCAATGCAAAGCGTTCTGCCAGCAAGTCCAGTTCATCCATGTCCACGGTGATGCCGCGCTCATTTGCCAGGTGGCGCACAATGTCAAGATATGTCTTTTTGTCCGGCTTAGAGAATGTAATCTGTATACCGAACCTCTCCGACAGAGAAATAATCTCCTGGATAGTATCGTTTCTGTGAATATCGTCTCCGTCCCTGTCGGAAAATGTCTCTTTGACCAGATGGCGACGGTTACTGGTTGCATAGATAACCACATTTTGGGATTTAGCAGAAACCGATCCCTCCAGGATTGCCTTAAGGGCGCTGAAATTATCGTCATCCTTTTGGAATGACAAATCGTCTATGAACAGGATGAACTTAAGGGGATTGCTGTTGAGCTCGTCCAGTATGGCTGGGATCTCGCGAAGCTGCTCCTTGCGAACCTCCAAAATGCGTAGACCTCGATTATACAGTTCGTTGACGACTGCCTTGATTGTAGAGGACTTGCCAGTTCCGGCGTCTCCAGTAAGCAGGATGTTGGCCGCCGGCTTTCCCTCCAACAGAGCCATGGTATTGTCCATGATTATCTTTTGCTCCCTCTCATAGTCCACCAGAGAGGATAGTCTGATTCTGTCGGGATTTTGTACAGGCACGATGACGTTGGATGAATTAACATAGAACATGCGGTACTTTGCATAGATTCCATATCCGTATCGTCCAATGTTGTCTATTCTGGTTCTGTAGCTATTTGGAATATCCAGCTTACTGACCGCAAACTCCGGCAGATAGCCCTGCCAATCCAGATTCTGTCTCAAATCGTCAGGAGTCAGGTCTGCAACTGCCTGCATAACCTCCAGCTCCTCATTGGCACATCTGACCATCTCTGCTCCGGGTTCCTGTCCACTGCCAATCATGCGGATGTAGGGGTTTTCTGTGTCGTTCACCACATCCTGCACGTAATGGGCAAGGCTTGGGCTGCCGGACACATACAAACCGTTTACGAATTCACCATAGGCGGACACTGCATGTGCCAAGTCCCCGGATTGCTCCAGGGACATGAATTTACACAGGGAATCAATCACGGGATCCTTAAGCAGATCTCGGAAAATTGCCAGGGCCTTAAGCCTGATATATAGATTTTTGAGACTCAAATTATTCATCAGTTAAGTATAGCTCCCTTAGCTCCACTGGAAACCAGTGATGCATATCTCTTGAGATATCCTGACAGTTCCTTGGTCTTGGGAACGAAGTTCTCCATACGCTGACGGAGTTCTGCCTCATCTACCAGGAGCTCCAGCTTGTTCTCGGGGATGTTGATGCTGATAATATCACCCTCCTGAACTACACCGATCATGCCGCCGGATGCAGCCTCGGGGGAAACATGCCCGATGCATGCGCCTCTGGTAGCTCCACTAAAGCGTCCGTCGGTGATCAGTGCTACGCTGTTGCCCAGGCCCATTCCCATAATGGCAGAGGTTGGGTTGAGCATCTCTCTCATACCGGGGCCACCTTTAGGTCCTTCGTAGCGAATTACTACAACGTCACCGGGGTTAATCTTACCTGCATTGATGGCTGCCTGGGCATCCTCCTCGCACTCAAACACTCTGGCGGGGCCCTGGTGTACCAGCATTTCGGGAAGAACTGCTGAGCGCTTGACAACGCTACCTTCAGGAGCCAGATTGCCCTTTAGAACGGCAATGCCGCCTGTCTCGCTGTAGGGGTTCTCCACAGGGCGAATAACGTCGTGGTTCAAATTAATGCAGCCGGCAATGTTCTCTGCAACTGTCTTGCCTGTAACTGTCATGCAGTCTGTGTTCAAAAGCCCAATCTTGTCCAGCTCGTTCATTACGGCGTATACGCCGCCCGCCTCGTCCAGTTCCTCGATGTAGGTTCTGCCTGCAGGAGCCAGGTGACATAGGTTGGGAGTCTTGGCACTGATACTATTTGCAATGTCCAGGTCGATTTCGATGCCGCACTCGTGGGCAATGGCCGGCAGGTGCAGCATGCTGTTTGTGGAACAGCCCAGGGCCATGTCCACAGTCAGAGCATTGCGGAAAGCCGCCTCAGTCATAATATCTCTGGGGCGAATGTCCTTGTCTATCAAGTCCATAATTGCCATGCCTGCGTGCTTGGCCAGCTCAATTCTGGCAGAATACACTGCCGGAATTGTGCCGTTGCCTCTGAGGCCCATACCCAGAGCCTCTGTAAGACAGTTCATGGAGTTAGCCGTATACATGCCTGAGCAAGAGCCACATGTGGGGCAGGTCTTGCACTCATACTCACGGAGCTTGGCCTCGGTAATCTTGCCTGCGTTGTACTGACCCACTGCCTCGGATATGGAAGAGAAGCTGGTCTTAGCTCCGTCTACGTGGCCGGCCAACATGGGGCCACCGCTGACGAATATTGTAGGCACATTGAGTCTGGCTGCTGCCATCAGCAAGCCGGGCACATTCTTGTCGCAGTTGGGAACCATTACCAGTGCGTCAAATCCGTGGGCCATAGCCATGGCCTCTGTGGAATCTGCAATCAGATCTCTGGTTACCAGGGAATACTTCATACCTGTGTGTCCCATTGCGATGCCGTCACAAACAGCAATTGCCGGGAATACAATTGGTGTTCCCCCTGCCATAGCAACGCCCATGCGCACAGCATCGACAATTTTGTCGATGTTCATATGGCCGGGGACGATTTCGTTATAGGAGCTTACGATGCCCACCATTGGGCGGCGTATCTCCTCCTCTGTCAATCCCAGGGCATGATATAGGGCCCTGTGAGGTGCATTCTGTATACCGTTTTTAAGTGCATTACTCTTCATACACTATCCTCTTTAAAAAATTAGTTGTTAATCAGCTTATCCTCGCCGTTCCAGCTGTACAGCTTGCGGATGTCCTCGCCTACGATCTCTGCAGGATGCTCTGCTGCGATCTTTCTCATGGCGTTAAAGTGTACCTGAGAACCTGCATCGGACATATCCAGCAGGAAGTCCTTGGCAAATGTGCCATCCTGGATGTCCTTGAGAACCTTCTTCATAGCCTTCTTAGTGTCCTCTGTGATGATTTTGGGTCCTGTGATGTAGTCGCCGTACTCAGCTGTGTTGGAGATGGAGTAGCGCATTCCCGCGAAACCGCTCTGATAAATAAGGTCAACGATGAGCTTCATCTCGTGTACGCACTCAAAGTATGCGTTTCTGGGGTCGTAGCCTGCCTCAACCAGAGTCTCAAAACCTGCCTGCATCAGAGCGCAAACGCCACCGCAGAGAACTGCCTGCTCGCCAAAGAGGTCTGTCTCTGTCTCTGTGCGGAAGTTGGTCTCCAGAACGCCTGCTCTGGCACCGCCGATACCTGCTGCATATGCAAGTCCGATATCCCATGCATCGCCTGTGGCATCCTGCTCAACTGCGATGAGACAGGGAACGCCCTTGCCTGCCTGATACTCGCTGCGTACAGTGTGGCCGGGGCCCTTGGGAGCAACCATGATTACGTTAACGTTCTTGGGAGGCTTGATACATCCAAAGTGAATGTTGAATCCGTGTGCAAATGCCAGAGTCTTGCCCTCAGTGAGGTTGGGCTCGATGCTCTCCTTGTAGAGCTTGGCCTGCTTCTCGTCGTTGATAAGGATCATAATAAGGTCAGCAACCTTTGCTGCCTCTGCTGATGTCATAACCTTGAGTCCCTGTGCCTCTGCCTTGGCCCAGCTCTTGGAACCCTCGTAGAGACCTACTACAACATTAACTCCACTGTCCTTAAGGTTAAGGGCATGGGCATGGCCCTGAGAACCATAACCGATAATGGCAACTGTCTTGCCGCTAAGTCTCTGGATATCGCAGTCCTGCTGATAGAAAATTCTGTTCATTTTATTTACCTCTTTCTTAGTAATTGAAATTACATCTCATTAAAATAGGGTTACGTTGCGGATAGTCTCGTCGCCTCTCTCCAGAGAAACGATGCCTGTACGACATATTTCCAAAATCTCGTAATCACGCATGATATTGATGAAGTTGTCGATCTTTCTGCTGTCGCCCACCATCTGAATCATAACAGCTGCCTTGGTATAGTCAACAATTTTGCCCTCGTAGGCGTCGGAGGCGGCCCTGATCTCGCCCCTGGTTTCGGGATTGTTGCTCAGCTTGATCAGCAGCAGTTCGCGGCTGACTGTCTTCTCAGGACTCAGTTCTACTATGGAGCAAACGTCGGGAAGCTTATACAGCTGATTAATCAGCTGCTGCTTGGTAGTCTCCTCGCCCTCGGACTGAATAGTGATTCGAGAATAATGTGTGGACTCGGTCTCACTAACCGTCAGGGATGTGATATTAAACTGTCTGCGTCTGAACATGCTGGTAACGCGGTTCAGTACACCAAATTGGTTGTTAACCAGTATTGCTACGGTAAATCTGCCCATATTAGTCACCTATCCTTGTAATAATATCGTCCATGGAACCTCCGGGAGGCAGCATGGGCAAAACAAATTCGTCCTTGTCGATGACGCAGTCGATAATGTAGGGGCCATCACAGGCAAATGCCTCCTCCAAGGCCTGCTCCAGTTCCTCCAGGTTGAGTGCACGGCTGCCCTTGGCACCAAATGCCTCGGCCAGTTTGACAAAGTCGGTCTGCCTATCCAGGACGGTGTTGGAGTAATGCTTGTCAAAGAAAAGTGTCTGCCACTGGCGAACCATGCCAAGAACTCCATTGTTCATCAGCAGGATTACGATGGGCAGGTTCTCCTTAACGGCTGTGGCCATCTCGTTGAGGCACATACCAAAGCTGCCATCGCCTGTAACCAGAACCGTGCGCTCTCCTGTGCCCATCTGTGCACCGATTGCGGCGCCTAATCCAAAGCCCATTGTACCCAAACCGCCGCTGGAAATAAAGCGTCTGGTGTTGTGGAATTCTGTATACTGCGCTGCCCACATCTGATGCTGGCCAACGTCTGTAGCCACCGGTGTATTCTCTCCCAGATACTTGTTCAGTGTCTGGATAGCGTTCTTGGGTGTCATGCCGGGACGATTGTCTCCCCTCTCCGCCTCCTCCTGTCTGAAGGACTGCACCTTGCGCTGCCATTCGGGGCGCTCCACCTTGTCGATAAGGGGCAACAGTTTCTGCAGAGTCAGCTTTACGTCGCCTCTGAGGCCATGCTCCACATTAACTGTCTTGGACAACTCCGCACCATCGATATCGATGTGTACAATCTTGGCTCCTCGGGCAAACTTGGCTCTGTTGCCGGTTACTCTGTCGTTAAACCTGGCTCCCAATGCAATAATGCAGTCTGCGTTGTGCATTGAAATTGAACATGCATAGTGGCCGTGCATTCCCTGCATACCCAGGAATCTGGGATGGTCTGTGGGAACTGCGGACACACCCATAAATGAACAGCCAAGGGGGGCATCGATCTTGTCTGCCAGTGCCAGCATCTCATCCTGAGCGTTGCCGGCAATCATGCCTCCGCCAAAGTAGATAAAGGGTCTGCTGCACTGGTTTATACACTCTGCTGCCTGCTGGATGCGAATGTCCTTGGCAGCTGCCTTTTCGTCGGGTTCAACCTTCTCTGCAGGCTGGTATTCGCACATAGCAATCTGCACGTCCTTAGGGATATCCACCAGAACCGGTCCGGGACGGCCTGAGGATGCCAGGCGGAATGCCTCCCTGATAGTGTCTGCCAGCTTCTCTACAGATCCTACAAAGAAGTTGTGCTTGGTTATAGGAAGTGTGACACCTGTAATGTCAATCTCCTGGAAACTGTCTGTACCTATATGGGTTGTGGGAACGTTGCCTGTAATGGCAACCATGGGAACAGAATCCAAATATGCTGTGGCAATACCTGTAACCAGATTGGTTGCTCCGGGGCCGGATGTGGCGAAAACCACGCCTACCTTGCCGGTTGCTCTGGCATATCCGTCTGCAGCATGTGCAGCGCCCTGTTCGTGAGCTGTCAAAACGTGACGCAGCTCATGGCGATACTTGTATAGAGAGTCGTAAACATTGATAATCTGGCCACCCGGGTATCCGAATACCACGTCGCAGCCCTGCTCTATCAGTGTACGCACAAGAATGTCAGAACCTGATAATTTCATAGAATCATCCTTTCACAATATTTTTCAGAATCAGTGCACCCATCTCTGTACAGCCGACTCTATGGCAAACTGCTGCCTCTTCGGTATCAGCAGGGAAAATGTCTGCAGTACGATATCCAGCGTCCAAAACCTTGGAAACCGCATTTTCGATGCAGTCAGCCTCTGCAGGCATATTGAAACTATATCGTAACATCATTGCCGCAGAAAGGATAGTGCCAATGGGGTTTGCCAGGTCCATACCTGCAATGTCAGGTGCAGAACCGTGGATGGGCTCGTAGAGTCCGCAGGAAGAACTGCCCAGGCTGGAGGATGGAATCATGCCGATGGAGCCTGTGATCATAGAGGCCTCGTCGGAAAGGATATCTCCAAACATATTCTCTGTAACAACTACGTCGAACTGGGAGGGATCCTTGACAATCTGCATTGCACAGTTGTCTACCAGCATGTCCGATAGTTCCACGTCGGGATATTCGGAGGCCAGTCGGTGCATTACTGCCTTCCACAGGCGGCTGGAGTCCAAGACGTTACTCTTCTCCACGGAGCACAGCTTGTGTCCTCTCTTGCGCGCAGTCTCGAATCCAATGCGGCCAATGCGCTCGATCTCGCTCTCGGAGTAGCGGAGCTCGTCTATAGCCACCTTTTGTCCATTCATCTCCTCTGTCCTGTGATCGCCAAAGTAAATGCCGCCAATGAGCTCTCTCACGATAATAAAGTCGATACCCTTGTCCACGATGGCGGGCTTCAGGGGAGATGCTCCTGCCAGCTGAGGCCATATCTTGGCAGGTCTGTTATTGCTGTATACGCCCATTCCAGCTCTGAGTCTCAGGAGGCCCTTCTCAGGACGCTTGTCTCCGGGCACGTCATTCCACTTGGGGCCACCAACAGCGCCAAGCAACACGCTGTCGGAGTTGATACACTTGTCCAACATTTCCTGTGGCAGGGGATCGCCCCATTTGTCGATAGCGCATCCACCCATATCCACATCTGTGTAGGTAAAATCGTGTCCGTAGAGCTCTGCTACCTTGTCCAGTATCAGCAGTGCCTGGTTCACTATTTCGGGACCGATTCCGTCGCCCCTGATAACTGCGATATTCTTGTTCATATATTAGTCCTCCTTAAGTGAGGCGAGAAGGCCTCCCTTTTGGATAATGTTCTGGATAAACTCCGGGAAGGGCTCGGCCTGGTAGGTCTTGCCTGTGGTCAGGTTGGAGATGATTCCAGTGTCAAAGTCCACTGCCACCTGATCTCCTGCGCCGATTTCCTCTGCAGCAGCCTCGCATTCCAGTATGGGAAGTCCGATGTTGATAGCGTTTCTGTAGAAGATTCTGGCAAAGCTCTTGGCTATAACGCAGCCTGTTCCGCAGGTCTTGATTACCAATGGAGCATGCTCTCTGGAGGAGCCACAGCCAAAGTTCCAACCGGCAACCATAACATCTCCAGCATGCACCTTGCTGACAAAGGATGCATCTATGTCCTCCATGCAATGCTTAGCCAACTCTGCTGCGTTGGAAGTGTTCAGGTAACGTGCGGGAATTATTACATCTGTATCCACGTTGTCCGGATATTTGAAAACATAACCTTGAGTCTTCATGTGTTATTCCTCCTCAGGTGGGGTAATGCGGCCTGTAAGTGCACTAGTTGCTGCTGTCAGTGGGCTGGCAAGGTAAACCTCGCTGTCCACGTGACCCATACGGCCTACGAAGTTTCTGTTGGTGGTGGCAATACAGCGCTCTCCGGCCGCCAAAATGCCCATGTACCCGCCCAGACAGGGGCCGCAGGTAGGTGTAGAAACTACTGCTCCGGCGTCTATAAATGCGGTAATGTAGCCCTTCTCGATGCAATCCCTGTAAATCTGCATGGTGGCAGGGATAATAATACATCTGACACCATCGGCAACCTTGTTGCCCTTGAGCACCTTGTATGCTGCCTCCATGTCCTCCATGCGACCGTTGGTACAGCTGCCTATGACAACCTGGTCAATCTTAATATCTCCCAGCTCAGCTGCAGGCTTTGTATTCTCAGGCAGGTGGGGACATGCGACAACGGGAACCAATGCAGACAAGTCAATTTCGATGGTCTGCTCGTACTCTGCGTCCTCGTCTGCCTCGTATACTACCGGCTCTCTCTCGGATCTGCCCTTGAGATAATCCAAAGTCACCTGATCCACAGGGAAAATGCCATTCTTGGCACCTGCCTCGATGGCCATGTTGCATATGCAAAGGCGGTCATCCATGGAAAGTGTGGCTACGCCGGGGCCTGTGAACTCCATGCTGCGGTACAGGGCACCATCCACTCCGATCATGCCGATAATAGTCAGGATAACGTCCTTGCCGCTGCAAGTAGGATTAAGCTTCCCCGTCAGATTAAACTTAATTGCGGAGGGAACCTTGAACCAGGCTGTGCCTGTTGCCATGCCTGCTGCCATATCTGTGGAACCAACGCCTGTGGAGAATGCCCCCAGAGCGCCGTATGTGCAAGTGTGGCTATCTGCTCCTATAATACAA
>JAFVXO010000099.1 GCA_017501105.1 Clostridia bacterium
AATACCTCTGAGTCCTGCAGTACCAAACTCCAGACTCTTGTAAAACCTCTCGGTAACCTCTGTGTCGTCGTGGG
Organism: Clostridia bacterium; assembly: GCA_017501105.1. Classification (GTDB taxonomy): domain Bacteria; phylum Bacillota; class Clostridia; order RGIG7378; family RGIG7378; genus RGIG7378. Next base: position 75 of record JAFVXO010000099.1, read on the forward strand.
AAATAGCTCTCAGCTCGTCCTTGGTGGCCTCATCCACATAGGGGCTATCCAGCCATTGTTGCATAATTGAACGGGGATCTGACATGGTGGTGCATGCGAACAAAAGTCGCTTTCCTCCTTATATGTAGTTATACACAGTTATTTTATCATAACTAATGGTACCATGCTATGGGCCTTTTTATGTTTCCAGAGCAAAAAACACAGCCGGGGTCTCCCCAGACTGTGTCTGCAATCAATTAAAATGTTTCTCAAAGAAGTTCCTGAACCTGGGCCACCTGGAGGTGAGCTCAAAGAACCTGTCCAGACCCTTGCCCCACATCACAATCAACGGCGTATTCACCAGGGTAATTACTACTGTGCCCACGCCAACCAACTCCAGGTCGAATTGTCCAAACAGCACCAACATCATAACTATGGCAAATAGCAGGATGATAATATCGTTGAACCACTTGACCTTAGATATGTTCAAGTTGAACCTTTCGGAAATCTCCTTGACTATCAGTTCGTAGGCCTGTTGAGGCAGATATGTGCGCAGGAACATGGATATTGCCAGTGCAGTTATAACCGCTCCCATAACTCCGGAAACCAGACGCAGACCCATGGTTGCATACACCTCTGTGCCAAACACCAATCGCCACATATCCAGACATAGTCCATGGAGCACTGCAGTTCCAAAAGCCATCAAATACTTCCACTTGAACCTGCGGCACACCAGGGCTGTAAGAACAACTACCACTCCCTGAAAGATGTAGTCCATGGTTCCATAGGTTAGCCAGGGCAAAACGTCCTTAAGTCTGTTAAACAACACAAAGGCAGGTGCAGCCACCATAGACACTCCAAAACCACTGTTAGCTGACAGGCATACGCCCAATGAGCACAGGACAATGCCCATAATCCACATGATTTCTGCAACCCCACCTATCGGAGCCCTTTCCCTGTTGTTTTTCATGTTGGTTCGTGCAATTAAATGAGCTCTATGCGAGGCTTCTCTACGGAGCGCCTATACAGGCAAAACTTGGATCCGATTACCTGGATGACATCAGCTCCCAAGGGGCCTGATACCATATCTGCAGCCTCTCTGGCTGTCAGTCCGGCCGTCTCCAGCACCTTTACCTTGATCAGCTCTCTGGCCTCCAAAGCGTCGTCCAGTTGCTTGATAACCGGGGCCTCAATACCTCCCTTGCCAATCAACAAAATAGGATCCATCTCGTTGCACATTGAACGAAGATATGCTCTCTGTTTACCTGTCATAAATTACCTCTTGTAGTCGAATTCTATGCCCTCGATGTTGACCGTATCTCCCTCGGAAATACCCATGGCCTCCAGCTGTGCTACTACGCCGTTCTTCTCCAGGGTTCTCTGGAAATACTGCAACTGCTCGTACTCTGCAAAATTTGTGGAGTTGACCAACCTGGCCATATCTTTGCCTGTAACTACGTACACACCGTCTACCACCTGAATGGCAAAGTGCTCGCTGGGTGCATTGGGATCCACCTTAATCACACCGCGATATACGTGCTCTGTCTCCTCCTTGGACAGTGTTCCCAGCATCTTGTAAACCTGTCTCTTGAGTTCCTCCAGGCCCTCTCCTGTTGCGGCAGAGATGGGGATAACATGATATCCACGGGCCTCCAGATTTTCCTTAAATGCAGGGTAGTTTTCCTGCCAGGACGGCAAATCCATCTTGTTTGCAGCCACTATCTGAGGACGTCTGGACAGCTCCTCGCTGTAGTTTATCAGCTCACTGTTGATAGTCTCAAAATCCTCCAGAGGGTCTCTGCCCTCTCGGCCCGACACGTCTACCACATGGACCAGCATTCCGGTCCTCTCTATGTGTCTCAAGAACTGGTGTCCCAGACCTGCGCCCTCTGCGGCCCCCTTAATCAAACCGGGTATATCTGCCATAACAAAGGATGCGTCATCCCCCAGACGAACCACGCCCAGGCTGGGACGCAGTGTAGTGAAGTGGTAGTCTGCCACCTCAGGTCTGGCGTTGCTGACTCTGCAGAGAACAGACGACTTGCCCACATTAGGGAAGCCTATTAATCCAACATCGGCAATCAGCTTCAGTTCCAGGGAAACCTCAAAGCTCTCCCCTGCAACACCTGCTTTGGCGAAATTAGGTATCTGACGTGTGGCTGTGGCATAGTTCATGTTGCCTGCTCCGCCTTTGCCTCCCTTAGCCAGAACCACTCTGGGATTATCCCTGGTAATATCTGCCATAAGGCGACCAGTGGCCATATCAAAGGCTACTGTGCCAAAGGGAACTCTGATCTCGCAGTTGGCGCCGCTCTTTCCCGTTTTCTTGCAATCTCCGCCATTGCCGCCGTTGCCTGCACAGAACTTCTTGTGGTAGGAGAAATCGATAAGTGTGCTGGTGTTATCATCTCCAACCAACACTACATCTCCGCCTCTGCCACCGTTACCCCCGTCGGGGCCTCCTGCAGCCACAAACTTCTCGCGGTGGAATGAAACTGCTCCATTGCCGCCGTTGCCTGCCTTAACAATAATCTTAGCTCTATCTACGAACATACTCTATCCTTTGCAGAAAAAAGGCACATCAAATGATGTGCCCGTAAAGTCGTTGTGTGTCAATTATTC
>JAFVXO010000100.1 GCA_017501105.1 Clostridia bacterium
TTGGCCTGCCCTGTTCCCACAGATTGTGAGGTAAGGGACATTAGCGACGACTTCGGCCTGGACGACAGGTTTATAGTGTATGGGCTGTACACCGACACCGGCGTCAGAGCTGCGTATGTGACCCTGTATTCCAACGACAGTGCAGATCTGGTAATGGCTACTGTCAGAATTTCTCTATCCTGCCACATTTCCCACACACAGCTGGGGCTGGACTGGGCCAATGCCTGCCTGAATAAGCTATACCCACGCCTGAAGGGCACCTTGCTAAACAAACTTACCGAGGATTGTCCATGGAATGTGGACTCCCTCTCCGCGCTGTCCACCGGCACCCCAATTACAAACGAATTGTCCAACGACTCCCAGACCCTGGTCTATGACGCCCTGGGAGGATATTATGCAAGCCTTCAGCTGTGGCTGATGGAGGAATAATGCGCTACTACATGTTGAACAAGCCCTACGGCTCTGTATCTGCTCGCTCCGACTCCAAATATCCCACGGTTATGGACTGTTTTCCCCCTGAGGACAGGAATGTGCTGTTCCCCGTGGGTCGCCTTGACGTGGACACCACCGGACTGATGATAGTCACCGACGACGGATGGCTCTGCCACTGTCTCACATATCCTGGATTTAAGGTGGTCAAGGAGTACTTTTTCATGGCCTTTGGCACCATTTCCCCTGAACACCGTGAGAAAATCCACCGAGGAATCACCCTGCCCGGCAATGGGCTCAAGGCCGCTCCCGCAGAATTGCATATTCACCGAGTATCCACCGTGCTGGACTGTGCAGAATACCTGCCCGCCCACATTCGGGAGTCTGCCTTGCGAAACCCTACAGGCCCTGTGACTGTTGGCAGTATTTGCGTAACAGAAGGCCGCAAGCACGAAGTAAAATTGCTGATCAAGTCAGCAGGCTGTCATGTGTTTATGCTGCGCAGGGAACGTCTGGGAGGTCTGTATCTGGACCCCAACCTGCCCCAAGGCAATTATCGGGAACTGACGGAGGCAGAGGTGAAGGCACTGCTAGATGCCGATAAATAAGGTAATGAACTTCATAAAACTATTTTGCATTGCCGCAGAAATAGGGTTCTATTTCCTCCCGCTCTCTGTAGCCCACGGCCTTCTTCACCGGGACGCCGTCCTTGAACAGAAGCAATGTGGGCAAATTGGTAGCCCTGTATTTAAATGATATCTCCAGGCACTCATCCACGTTGCATCTGAAAAAGTCCATTTCGGGATGGTCTGCTGCCATTTCCTCCACTATGGGAGCCAGCATTGCGCAGGGGTGGCACCAGTCGGCATAGAAGTCCACCAAAACCGGCTTGGGATTCTCCAAAACCATCTCCTGAAAGTTGTCCTTATTTATCTCTGTCATAGCTAATCCTCTCCACGAAAAAGTTACGGTAAATATCAGTATTTTCTATTTACAAGATAATATAAAAGTGATACTTTGTCGACGTATGCGTTGGAGGAATCTATATGAGTAAACGTACTTTATACAGCGATTTGCCGGCAGATCTTTCTGCTGCGCTTGACAAGCAGGGCCTATCCACCGAGGGTGTGGTGATTTGGGCCAATGCAGATATGGATATAGACTGCACCTTCAGGATGCACGTCTTTGTTTTGACGCGCACACATCTTATTCACGGATTTGCTCCCGAGCACACCACACGTCGTACCATGACAGGTTTTGGCAAGCCCGACGCCATCCATTACGACATATTTGTCTGGGATACATATGAGCTATCCTCCCTGACTGAGCCCACTATCGACAATCTGGTTGTTGGTGGTATGTTCCACATCACCATCGACGGCATAGACACGCCCCTGGCAGCATATACCAACAGCTATGGCCGCCGTATGCACAAGCTCAAGGACCTCTTCGCCAGGATGCTGGAGGGCAAAGAGCTGACCGAAGAGCAGCTGACCGAGAGGGACAGAGAACAGGTTTGTCCCAAGTGTGGTTCTCCTTATCCCAACAAGGACCGCAAGATTTGTCCCAAGTGTATCGACAGGAGATCTATCTTCCTCAGACTGTTTTCCTACTTTAAACCCTACTGGGGAATGCTGGTGGTTATTTCCCTGTTGTCTATTCTTAACTCACTGTGCAACTCCATCTGGCCATACCTGAATGGTACTATCCTGTACGACATGGTATTGTCCGAGGACATGGGTGTTGTTGGCGAGTACATGCCCTCAGTAACCAGCTTCTTTACCTGGCTGCTGATCCTGGCCCTGACCATGGCAGGCCTCAAGCTGTTACAGCAGCTCTTTGGCATTGTGCAGGGTCGCATTGTGGCCAATATCGTTCCCAACGTAGTTTCCAGAGTCAAGTCCCAGGTATTTGAGTCTATTCAATCCCTGTCTGTATCCTTCTTTTCCAAGAGGCAGACAGGCTCCCTGATGACCAGAATCGTGGACGATGCGGGCAGCATTTCCGAGCTGTTTATCGATGGTCTGCCCTTTCTGTTGCCCAACGTTTTGACAGTTGTTTTCTCCTGCTACGTTATGTACAGCACCAACTGGCTGTTGGCCCTGGTTGCCACATTGGTCTTGCCCCCTGCATTTATCTTTGTGGGCAAGCTGGAGCCATTGTTGTGGCACTATTGGAGCAAACAGCACCAGACTAACCGCAACCTGCGTGCCAGAGTAAACGACAACCTGGTAGGCGCCAGAGTCGTTAAGGCCTTTGGTCAGCAGGAGCAGGAGATGGCCCGCTTCTCTAAGGCAAACGTCAGAGTGCAGGACGCCCAGATGGACACCGTCCGTTTTGACACCAAGTTCCACGCCATCTTCTGGGTTGCCAAGAACGCATCCGTTATGTTGGTTTGGGCCATTGGCTCCATGATCGTGCTCAACCTGACAGGATCCTCCATGACCTACGGTACACTTATCACTTTTGTAGGCTATGTAAACCTGTTGGCCGGACCTCTGGATTTCTTCTCCTACATATTCCGTTGGTGGGCTCATTCCATGAACTCCGCCCAGCGTATTTTTGAGATTATCGACTCCCAGCCCGATGTGGTGGAGAGCCTTAACCCTGTACATGTTGACTCTCTTAAGGGAGATATTCGTCTGGAGAACGTTTCCTTCTCCTACGAACCAAACAAGAAGGTTCTCAAGAACGTAAACCTCCACGTGGAACCCGGCAAAATGCTGGGTATTGTGGGCAAGTCCGGAGCGGGCAAATCCACCTTGGTTAACCTGATTACCCGTCTCTACGATCCCACCGAGGGCAACATCTATCTGGACGGTATCAACGTCAGGGATATGTCCTTTGCAGACGTTCGCAGGAACATCGCCTTCGTCAGCCAGGAGACATACATCTTCCGCGGCTCCATATATGACAACATCGTATACGGCAAGCCTGACGCATCCCCGGAAGAGGTGCTGAATGCTGCAATTGCAGCCAGCGCCCACAACTTTATCTGCAAGCTGCCAGACGGATACGACACCATAGTCGGTTCCGGCGGCAGGAGTTTGTCCGGCGGCGAAAGACAGCGAATCTCTATTGCCAGAGCTATTTTGGCAGACCCCAAGATCCTGATTCTGGACGAAGCCACCGCTGCTGTAGATACGGAAACCGAAAAGAACATTCAGTCCGCCCTGTCTAAGCTGATAGTTGGCCGCACCACCCTGTCTATTGCACACCGTCTGTCAACTCTGCGAGACGCCGACGATCTCATTGTGTTGGAGGACGGCGAAATTACAGAGCACGGTGAGCATGGAGATCTGGTTCGCCAGAAGGGCGCATATTATAAGCTGCTGCAGATTCAGAGCAAAGCTCTGGCCATGCGCGGCATCGAGGATTAAACAACCACCTACTTTAAGCGAGGTTATTATGAGTACAGAGATTTTGAACACAGAAAACGTAGATATTTTAGAGCAAGAAAAGCAAAAGGTAGACCGTCTGCTCAGCATGAACTACCTGACCCCGGAGAACGCCTCCTTTGCCCCCACTCCCGGAGGGTTTGTATCTCTCACAGCAGAGGGAAAGACCTACCCCAGAGTGACTATCTACAGAGCTTTCCCCTTTACACAGCCTGGAGAGTTCCTCTCTGTCCGGGAACCGGATGACAAGGCGAGGGAGATTGGCATTATCCGCGATCTGAGCCAGTGGGACGAGGAGACCCGCCAGAACATCGAGAGACAGCTGTCCCTCAGATACTACATGCCTGCTATAACCAGGATTTACTCCATCAAGGAGGAGTATGGATATGCATACTGGTCCGTCCTCACAGACCGTGGTCCCTGCAAGTTCACCATTTCTTCGGGTTCCAGCAGCGTTGTCAGACTTAGCGACAGCCACGTTATTGTCAAGGACATTGACGAAAACCGCTACGAAATCCCAGATCTCAGCAAGCTAACCCCCAAGGAGTTAAAGCGCATTGACCTGTATATCTAAGGTAATTGCTTCGGAGGAATAATGAAACTTAGTCGCAAAATGCCAAAGGCCTTGACCGACATTTTGGCAAATCGCACATCTGAGCCCCAGCTTTATGGCGCATATACGGACCTGAATTTGGACGGCCAGCTGTGCAACAACATTTACATAGGCGCAACCGAATCTCTTCTGTACATCTTCGACGGTACAGACGCTGTTTTCTATAACCTGGCAGACCTGGAAAAGGTTCAGAACATAAACCAGGTTAACAACGGACTGTTTGTAATCACCAAGGACGGTGAGGACTTGCTGCTTGCCCGCTATAGTATGAAGTATCTGACCACCTTTGCATATATTGCCAGAGGTGTAGAACTGCTGCGCAAGGGGTCCTCTATACGCGTCGAGAGCGCCGAGAGGGACAAGATCTGCCCCAAGTGCGGACGCGCTCTGCCCGGCACCCAGTCCTGCCCCAAGTGTGACAAATCTCACCGCAACGTCAGCAGGCTTATCAGCCTTTGTAAGCCATATGTGGTCCTTATCTGTGTTGTTCTCGTTCTGATGGTGCTGTCTACTGCCCTGAACCTGGGCAGAGAATTCGTATTCCAGGACTTTATCGACACCCACCTGGTGCCCCAACAGGGAACAATGAAAGATGTTCTCACATTCCTTAGCATCGTTTGCTCCATTATTCTGATGGACATTGTGTTCTACCTGGTCAGATTCTACCTGTGCAACCAGCTGGGCTCCAGGATCAGCCTTGACCTGAGACAGAAGATGATGAACAAGCTCCAGGATTTGTCCCTGTCCTTTATCAACAAGAGGGACTCCGGTGCACTTATTCACCGTATTACCGGCGATACTGCCCGAGTAATGGAGTTCTTTAGAGACTGCTTCTGCGATATGTTCGGCCAGATTATCACCCTGCTGGCTCTGGTTGTTGTCATGCTGTGGCTCAACTGGAAATTAGCTCTGGCCGCATTCTTCTTTGCTCCGTTTATCGTGATTTTTGCCAGATGCTTCTGGCCCTACATCCACAGGATCTTCCACAATCAGTGGCGCAAAGAGGACAAAATCAACAACAAGCTGCAGGACGTTCTGTCCGGCATCCGTATTGTTAAGGTTTTCGGCAAAGAGAAGGTGGAGGTGGAGACCTTCCGCCGCCTCAATGAGGAATATGCAGAGGTTCAGGCTCACAACGAGAAGTTCTTCTCCACAGTTTTCCCCTTCCTGTCCCTGATGATGGCCTTTGGATCATACCTGGTTATCTATCTGGGTGGTGTGGACGTCCTCAAGGGCCAGATGACCACCGGTGAATTGGTGCAGTTCGTGTCCTATGCGGGCATGTTGCTGGGCCCCCTTAGCTGGATGTCCTTCCTGCCTCGTCGTCTCGTACGTCTTACCACCAGCATGGAGCGCATTTACGACGTTCTGGACGAACAGCCCGAGATTCTTGCAGGGCCCGAGGCTATAGACGCAGAGATTCAGGGCAATATCCAGCTGAACAATGTTGTTTTCGGCTACAGGAGCTACGAGCCCGTTCTGGACGGCATATCCCTGGATGTTAAGAAGGGCGAGATGATCGGCCTTGTTGGCGCCACGGGCTGCGGCAAGTCCACCCTGATTAACCTGATCATGAGACTATACGACGTGGACGACGGCAGCATCACCATAGACGGCATCAACATCCGCGACTTTGACATGGCCGCCTACCACAGGCAGATCGGCGTCGTTCTCCAGGAGACCTTCCTGTTTGCCGGAACTGTTCTGGACAACATCCGTTTCTCCAAGCCCACTGCCACTATGGAGGAGATAATTCAGGCCGCCAAGCGCGCCAATGCCCACGAGTTTATATGCAAGTTGCCCGACGGATACAACACATACGTTGGTGAAAAGGGTCACACCCTGTCCGGCGGCGAAAAGCAGCGTATTTCTATCGCAAGAGCTATTCTCAACGATCCCAAGATCCTGATTTTGGACGAGGCCACATCCGCTCTGGACACAGAGAGCGAATATCAGATTCAGGAGGCTCTGGACCGTCTGCGTCAGGGTCGTACCACATTTGCCATTGCTCACCGTCTGTCCACTCTTCGCAGTGCGGACCGCATCATGGTTATCGACGACCACAAGTGTGCCGAATTGGGCTCCCATGACGAATTGCTGAGACAAAAGGGCATCTACTACGGTCTGGTTATGGCACAGCTCCAGATGAGCAAGTCCAAGGAAGAGTAGCATGCGCCTTGACAAATTCTTCTCAGAGCAGAAAATCCTCTCCCGCAAAGAGGTGGGAGAAAAGCTGAGGCGCGGACTCATTACGGTCAACGGCCAAACTGTGAAAAAGGGCGACGTCAAGATCGATGAAACCCTGGATGTGGTAGCTCTGGAGGGCGTGGAAATACCCTACAAAAAATACACCTACATAGTGGTGAACAAGCCTCAGGGCTACGTGTGCTCCACCGACGACCCACGGGATATGATCGTCACGGAGTTGTTGCCTCCGGAGCTGCAAAAGCTGGAACTGTTTCCCTGCGGCAGACTGGACAAGGACACTACTGGACTTGTTATACTGACCAACGACGGCATCTCTGCCCACAGGAATCTGTCTCCCAAGCACCACGTGGAGAAGCGCTACAGGTTCCAGGTGGCTGACCCCTATTCGGAAAAAGACGCAACCGCCATAGAGGCAGGAGTAACACTGGCCGATGGCTATACTACTAAGCCCTGCAAAATAGAGCGAACTGGTGATACAACCGGGTACATTACCCTTACCGAGGGCAAGTACCACGAGATTAAGAGGCTGTTCGGAGCTAGGGGGAACAAGATTACCGCCCTGGAGAGAGTGTCTTTTGCCACCATAGAGTTGGGAGATTTGCCCCTGGGACAGTGGAGGGAAATGACGTCCGGCGAGGTGGAAGTGTTTCGTGGCTAAAAACCAAAAGTGAAAAGTGAATAAACAAAATACTAAGCGGCGTCGATTTTGTCGACGCCGCCTTTACTTTAAGGGTTGTTTTATTTTCCGAATCCGTACACCTTAGAGTTTATAACCACGTTGTCCTGATCGTTCCAATACACACTAATATGCGTCAATATCTTCTGTATGACTCCCCTCTTCGTCATTGACCCGACTTTGTCACTCATTGTTTCCCTCCCCAACGACATGATATACTATAGTTAAAGAAAAAGATAATTACGTATAAAGGAGGAACCCATGAAACGCATACTTGTTTGCTTAACTGCACTACTAATACTTGCTGCCCTGGCTGGCTGTGGTAGAAATAATCAGCCTCCATGTGGCGGGAATGAACTTCTTCCTACAGCTACTCCCACCGCTACACCCACTGCTACGCCCACTGCAGAGCCAACAGCAACGCCTACACCCGCTCCTCTAACATTCCAGGATTTGCTGGATAAATCTAATGACGAGGAGATTGTACTAACTACATATTCTTTAATTGATTATGCAAACTCATATGATTACGGAGCATTTATTCATCGACTATATTTCAAAGACGGTACTGTCCGCATGGTCATAGAGATACCTGAACATGAAGATATAGAATTTGATTTCACCATAATTGAGTATAAGGATTCTCACCATGTGTATTATGATGATTATATCTATTCCGAGTTTTCAGAGATTCTAGATTACGATAACGATCTGTATGGGGAATGGAAAAACTACATGACCCTTTTAGAAAAGGTAGAGGGCGTCTACGAAATACGTCTTAACCAACCAATTGCTATTTCTCCTAGCACCAGTGTTTTCAAAATAGTTATTTGGCAACAAGACTACACTTTCCATGTCCATATTATGGATCAATACGGCTACACATTGTCTATTAGATCCGCCAAGTATGAGGAGCCTGCGTGACTTTGGGTTTAAATTAACTTTATTGTAACGCACTCTCCCTCAGTCACCTTCGATGACAGCTCCCTCCCGGAGAGGGCCTGTGGATGCTCTCGTGCATCTTTAGGGGGATGGGCCTTGCCCTGTGCCTTTGTAATACAAAGGCGAAACTGGCGATAAAGCAGAACGATAAATAAGAATTTGACGGGGAATTTTTATATGAATACTATATGGTCAACGTATGTACAAAGTATAGGCACATTATATGACTCTCGTGTTTTAAGATTTTCAGATATGTTTAAAAATAAATATACCAATGCATTTAGCATTGATGATAAAACAAAGCTGTTAGAAATTGGTTGCGGACCAGGGGCTCTTGCGGAGTCTCTGGCAAGGTGGTATCCCTGTTTACAAATACATGGCATAGATAGGGATTCTAATTTTATCGAGTTTGCAAGAAAAACAGCACCACATATTGAATTCTCGGAAGGCGATGCTACAGAATTGCCATTCAAAAGCAATACATTCGATGTAACAATTTCAAATACAGTTGCAGAACATATTGAGCCAGCGAAATTTTACGGTGAACAATATCGTGTTTTAAAAGAAAATGGAGTCTGTATAGTTTTATCTGCCAGAAAAGGGATTAATATATCAGCTCAGTGCATAAGGGAAGAATCGAATTTAGAAAAAGAGATATGGAAACGAGTTGATAAATATTTCAAAGAAATCCATGAAAAATATGCCGTATGTGCATATCCACAAAGTGAGATGGAAATGCCATTATGTATGGAACAGTATGGATTTAGGAATGTAACAGTGGACTACATTACCATTAATTTAACGCCTGATAATCCAATTTACCCAAAAGAAATGGCATATGCTATGATAAATGCAAACAGAAAGTGTGCAGTAGATAATATTGAGAGCTTAAGACAAATTGGTAATGGAATTGTGAGTGGTTCGGAGATTGAAAAACTGAAACACATTGTTAACTCAAAATATGATAAGCGGATTGAATTATATAACAAAGGTATCAAACAATGGGACACAAACTTATCTGTGACTATGATAATGCGAGGTGTCAAATAAAATTCCTTATTAAGCTCAATAATATCCAATTTATCGAATAACGAACTCCGACAGACCTCGAACATCTGTCGGAGTTAATTATTTGTTTACCGCAGATCAAATACGCAACATGGTCTCAAACCAATTCGTGATTTCTCCACGCATCAAAAAGAGCTATCGCAATTGCGGTAGCTCTTGTGTTTGCTGTGGTTTTGTCAGCTATTATCCCTCTGTGTAGATAGCAACTACGTCGGGGTGGAACTGCAGGATAGATGCAGGAACCTCGGGAGTAACCGGGCCAAAGAAAGTCTTCTCAAAGATCTCCTTCTTGTTCTTGCCGGAAGCGATCAACAGAATCTTCTTAGCCTTCATGATGGTACCGATACCCATTGTAATAGCTGTGGTAGGAACGTCGTCCTTGGATGCAAAGAATCTGGCATTTGCCTCAATGGTGGAGGGATCAAGCTCAACCTCGTGTGTGGGGCCAATGAACTCAGGGCAGGGCTCATTGAATCCGATGTGTCCATCAAGACCCAGACCCAGCAACTGAATGTCCTGTCCGCCGAGAGAAGCAACCAGAGCGTCATACTCTGCGCCCTCCTTGGCGAAGTCCTCAGCCTTGCCGTTGGGAACGTATGTGTTTGCCTTGTCAATGTTTACGTGGTTGAACAGGTTGTCGTTCATGAAGTAACGGTAGCTCTGGTCGTTGGACTCATCCAGACCGCAGTACTCGTCAAGGTTTACTGTCTTGATAGGAGCAAAGTCGATCTCGCCGGCCTTGTTCTTCTCGATAAGCTTCTTGTATGTGCCGATGGGGGTGCTGCCGGTAGCAAGACCGAGCACCGAGTCGGGCTTAAGTGTCATCTGAGCTGCAATAATGTTTGCTGCCATTGCACTCATATGGTCGTAATTGTTAGCGTAGAGCACTCTAACCATAATAAAATCCGCCTTTCAATAACAAATAATTATAAACAGAAACATTATATATCAGGGAGACAGCAGTGGCAAGGACCAAAAGATTCACGAAAATTCTGTCGAATGGCTTTATTTTTTAGGACAAACTTATCTTTTCCTCCTCCTTTAGGGCTCCTTGAGTATAATTTCGTTGGAAGAAACACATTAATTTGGTATACTGTCGACACAATGAGTTTGTTCTGCCTAACACCGTGTTAGGCTACCTATATCACACATTCGGGAGGATCCAATGATCGCAGAAATTTACGTGTCCGGCATTCACTGCACCGGTTGTACAGGGCGCATTGAGAGAGTTTTGGCCAAGCGCGAGGGCATCTCCTCGGTTTCGGGAAATGCTTCCACCAAGGTGGTTACTGTAGACTACAATCCTTCTATTCTCACGGAGGCAGATATTAAGTCCGCCATCGCAAAAATAGGTTTTGAACTGTGATTTCCAAATATTTTACCGTTAATGGCATGACCTGCTCTGCCTGCAGCGGCTCTGTCGAGAGAGTTGTTGCCGGCCTGGAGGGGGTATCCACCGCCGAGGTCAACCTGCTGACCTCCACCATGAAGGTTCTCTACGACGAGAACCTGGTTTCCGATGCCCAGATATGCTCTGCCGTAGAGGATATCGGATTTGATGCTATGGTGCGAACTGAATCCGCCGTAGCTTCTGCCTCCACCTCTGATAATGAAGATGATGACAACTTTGTTTCCAGACTGATCTGGTCCTTCGGCCTGTTGCTGCCCCTGATGCTCATGTCCATGGGCCCTATGTGGGGCATAGACTTCAGCTGGTTCCCCGGAGGAACTATGGGCCTGGGCTGGGGCCAATTTGTGCTATGCCTGCCTGTGCTGTGGGTCAATCGCGTGTTTTTTATCCGTGGCTTTTCGGCCCTGTTTCGACTGGATCCCACCATGGATTCTCTGGTGTCTATTGGTTCAGCCGCCTCTGTCATATCAGGCGTAATTTCCCTGTTAACCCATTCTGGCAGCGGCCACATGTCTCTGTATTTTGAGTCTGCCGCCATGATTCTCACCCTGGTAACTCTGGGCAAATATCTGGAGTTTCGGGCCAAGCGCAAAACAGGACAAGCCCTGAAATTACTCCGGGACATGATTCCCGACACAATTACCTTGATGGACGAAGAGGGCGTGGAAATTTCTGTTCCTACCCAGTCCGTACAGGTTGGACAGCTGATTCGCATTGGCCCGGGAGAACGCATTCCCCTGGATGGTACGATTGTTCAGGGCATTTCCTCCGTAGACGAGAGCGCCATCACCGGCGAGAGCCTTCCTGTGGACAAGGTTGTAGGAGACGTAGTGACCTCCGGCACCATGAACTGCAATGGCTCCCTGATCATCCGGGCAGACAAAGTTGGCGCAGATACTACCATCAGCCAGATGATTCATATGGTGGAGACCGCTGCCGGCTCCAAGGCCCCTATCGCCCGCATTGCCGACAGAGTCAGCCGCTATTTTGTCCCCGGCGTAATGGCTGTTGCCCTACTGACCTTTGTGCTGTGGACCACCTTCTCCAAGGACTGGTCCCTGGCCGCCAATCTGGCCATTTCCGTGTTGGTCATATCCTGCCCCTGCGCATTGGGCCTGGCTACTCCCACCGCCATTATGGTTGCCACCGGCATGGGTGCATCCGAGGGCATACTGTTCCGCTCTGCCGAAGCCATGGAACTCACCGGCACTGTAGACACGGTGCTGTTGGACAAGACCGGCACCATAACCTCAGGAACCCCCTCTGTCAACACCGTCCACGTCCTCTGTGGCGATATGTATAAACCCGTAGACCAACTAATCTCCGAGGGTGCTCCCGTTCCCCAGTCCCTGGCTCTTGCAATGGGCGTAGAGCGACTGATCAAACACCCTTTGGCCACAGCTATTGTGGACTATTGCCACATGCTGGAACTGTTGCCCGAGGAGATAACCGACTTTGAAAACCTGCCGGGAATGGGCGTATCTGCCCAAATCTCCGGCAAAAACATATCCATAGGCAACGCCGCCCTGATGGAAATTTGCGGCGTGGCTCTGCCCCAGTTGCCTGCCATGGCTGTGCCCGGCGCCAGGGTGTATATGAGCGAGGACCGCCATGTGACACTGGTTTTCGACATTTCTGACACGGTCCGAAGCTCCAGCGTACAAGCTGTACAGGACATGCACGCCCGCGGCCTGCAGGTGATCATGGTAACCGGCGACAACCGAGAGGCCGGCGAACACATCGGCGGGCTGGTCGGCGTAGACCGGGTGGTGGCCGAGGTGTTGCCCACCCACAAGGAGAGTTTGGTGTCCGAGCTGGTGGCACAGGGACACCGGGTAGCTATGGTGGGCGATGGCATCAACGACAGCCCAGCCCTTTCGTCGGCCACTGTAGGCGTCGCCATAGGAGGCGGCTCCGACATTGCAGTAGAGTCTGCGGACATGGTGCTGCTGCACAGCAGCCTGTCGGATTTTGTCCGTGGGTACGACCTGAGCCGCCGCACCGTCAGCGTTATAAAACGAGGGCTGTTCTGGGCACTGTTTTATAACGCCGTGTGCATTCCGCTGGCCGCGGGCGTGCTGTTGGTGCCGCTGGGCATCAGCCTCAATCCGTCTATAGCGGCTGCTGCCATGAGCCTTAGCTCCGTATCTGTGGTACTGAACGCCCTGAGTCTGCGACGAAGGAAGTTGTGAATCGGACAGATCTTCAACTCTCATAGAACGGGTTTTGTCTTGCGATTGCCGTACAGTTTTCATATACTTATTTGCTAGAAGGGGGTTACATCATGGATTTTCAGAACTATTTCCCCATTTGGACCAAACTGACTACTTCGCAGCAGGAGCAACTTCTTGGCGGCCTGATGGAGCGCAATGTCAGCAAGGGCACCGTACTTCACAATGGCAACATGGATTGCACCGGACTGCTGTTGGTAAAAACCGGTCAGCTGCGAGCATATATACTCTCCGACGAGGGCCGTGAGATAACTATTTATCGTCTGTTTGACCGGGATATGTGCCTGTTCTCGGCATCCTGTATTATGCGATCCATTCAGTTCGATGTGACTATTGAAGCGGAAAAGGACACTGTAATATGGATTATTCCTGCAGACCTCTATCAGGGCATAATGGCGGAATCCGCTCCCGTGGCGAATTATACAAACGAGCTAATGGCCACCCGGTTCTCTGACGTGATGTGGCTTGTTGAACAGATCATGTGGAAGAGCTTGGACAAGCGAGTCGCTGCCTTCCTGTTGGAGGAAACCTCCATTGAAGGTACCAACACTTTGAAGATTACCCACGAGGCCATTGCCAATCATTTGGGGTCTCACAGGGAAGTAATTACTCGTATGCTGCGCTATTTTCAGAGCGAAGGCATGGTAAACCTGTCTCGCGGCACAGTCGAAATTACCGACACCCATAAACTTGAAAGCCTTTGTGATAACTAAACCAATGTCCGCCTATGCAAACTGCAGGGCGGACATTTTTGCAGGTTACTTAATATTAACCAGATGATAGCCGGCATTATCGATGGCAGACTTAAAGGCTTCCTCCGCCACATTTTGATTCAGATTTACCCGGGCCGACTTGGCCTCCAGACTTACGAATACCTCCTGAACGCCAGGGATAGCAGCCAGGGCCTTCTCAACGTGCATAACGCAGTGGTTGCACATCATGCCTTCAATAGTTAATGTCTTTTCCATACTGATTTCTACCTCCTTATGTTCCTGCGCCACAGATATCCCGGAGGCGCTATTTTTGTTGATAATAATACTCCTGGGCTTGAACCACCTGAGTCTCAGGGCATTGGTTACCACAAACACTGAACTGAAGCTCATGGCAAGCGCGCCGATCATAGGGTTCAGCTTTAGTGCAAAGGGGATGAAAAACGCTCCCGCAGCCACCGGAATGCCAATGATATTGTATATGAACGCCCAGAACAGGTTCTGCTTGATGTTGCGAATGACTGCCTTGCTCAGCCGAATTGCAGTAGGCACATCGAGCAGATCGCTCTTCATCAGGACTATGTCTGCGGATTCAATGGCCACATCCGTGCCTGCGCCAATCGCAATACCTACATCGGCTCTTGCCAGGGCCGGGGCGTCATTGATGCCATCTCCCACCATAGCAACCTTTTTCCCTTCGCGCTGCAGGCGACGAATTTCCTGCTCCTTGTCCTGAGGAAACACCTCTGCTACCACTCGGTCAACACCCACCTGGCGGCGGATTGCCTCGGCGGTTTTGGCGTTGTCTCCGGTGAGCATGACCACCTGAATCCCCATATTGGCCAGCTCCTGCACCGCCTGCTTGCTGGTGGGTTTCACCACATCGGCCACAGCAATTACGCCAATCAGCCGCCCTGCCCGGGCAAAAAACAGAGGGGTCTTGCCGTTCACAGCCAGTTCTTCGCCCTGTGTCACCAACTCTGTGCCGGAAACATTATGGTTCTCCATTAATCTGCGATTACCTGCAAGACAAAGCTCACCATGGATCTGGCCGGAAACCCCCTGTCCAGGAAGCTGTGCAAAGTCACTGACTGCCAGGTAGGGCAGTCCTGCCTCTTCTGCCTTAGTAACAATGGCCTCTGCCAGGGGATGTTCGGACAATTTTTCCAGGGACGCTGCCACCTGCAAAAGTTCGTTTTCTTCAACCCCCTCTGCCCGTAGGATATTCGTTACCACAGGAGTTCCCTGGGTGATGGTGCCGGTTTTGTCCAGAACCACCGTGTCAATGTTATGGGCCGTTTCCAGAGCTTCCGCCGACTTGATCAGGATGCCATTTGTGGCACCCTTGCCGGTTCCAACCATAATGGCGGTAGGCGTAGCCAGCCCCAGAGCGCAGGGACATGAGATGACCAGCACGGAAATGCCGATGGAAAGGGCAAATTCCAAACCGTAGCCCGCCAGCAACCATGCCACAGCAGCAATCAATGCAATACCAATAACGATTGGGACAAAGACTCCACTGACTTTATCTGCAAGCTTTGCGATAGGAGCCTTAGAGCTGGTAGCTTCGTCCACAAGGCGAATAATTTGTGCCAGTGTAGTATCGTCGCCCACCTTGGTTGCCCGCAGCTTAATATAGCCTGACTTATTGATGGTAGCGCCAAAGACTTTGTCTCCAATCTGCTTTTCCACCGGGATACTTTCGCCAGTCAATGCAGATTCGTCCACAGAGGAGAACCCCTCCAGTACCGTGCCGTCTACGGGAATAGACTCGCCGGCTTTGACAATAATGATGTCTCCCTGCTGCACATCTTCCACCGGAATTTCAATCTCCAGGCCATCCCGTTCTACAGTAGCCGCCTTGGGGGCCAGATTCATCAGCTTGGTAATGGCGTCAGAGGTCTTTTCCTTTGCGCGAGCCTCCAGGGTTTTTCCCAAAGTAATCAAGGTCAAAATCATACCTGCAGACTCAAAGTACAAGTCCATCATGAAGGTGTGAACCAGTTCCATATCGCCCTGACCCAAGCCAATGCCCATCTTGTAAATCGCATAAATGCCATAGATGGTGGCCGCGCCGGATCCAATGGCAATCAGAGAGTCCATGTTAGGCGCTCCACGAAGCAGGGAGCGAAAGCCTCCCTTAAAGTATTTACTGTTGATGACCAATACAGGGAGCAGCAGGAGAAACTGGGTAAACGCGAATGTCATGGCGTTTTCGTTGCCAAGTAGCCAGCGGGGCAGAGGCCAGCTCATCATGTGTCCCATGGAGATATAAAACAAAGGAACGGTAAACAGAGCCGAGAGGAACAATCTTTGTTTTATGGCCTTGTATTCTGCCCGTGCAGGGCTGATTTTCGGCTCTGCTTCACTCTTGTGCTGTGGGGCCGTCTTCGGAATCGCGCCGTATCCTGTATTCTCTACAGCATCCACGATACCTGCTGTGTCCAAAGCCTGTTGATCATAGGACACCATCATGCTGTTTTTCAGCAGGTTCACAGACACATCCTTTACTCCCGGCAGTTTTCTTACACATTGTTCC
The DNA here is from genome assembly GCA_017501105.1 of Clostridia bacterium. Lineage (GTDB taxonomy): Bacteria > Bacillota > Clostridia > RGIG7378 > RGIG7378 > RGIG7378. Next base: position 16,226 of record JAFVXO010000100.1, read on the forward strand.
ACTCTGGCGGAGCAAGCAGAGCACGTCATACCTGTTATATCAAAATGTTCCTTGTGCATATTTGTTCCTCCTTCTTGTGGAATTTTCAGCCGGTCCCCTTCGATTACTTGTCCATACCGCAGGAATACGCCGTTTCAATCAAGGCTCGATCGTTCATCACTGCATCATAGAACCGGAACCCGCCGGAGAAGTTATAGGCCTCGTAGCCGTTGCCCTCCAGAATACGGCTGGCAATGTAGCTACGCAGACCACTCTGGCATATTACATAGACCGGCTTGCCTTTTTCCACCTCGTCCAGGCGTTCCCGCAGTTCGTCCACCGGGATGTTTTTGAATCCCTCGATGTGGCCGCTGCTGTATTCGCCAACCGTTCTGGTGTCCAACAGGGTAACGCTGCCGTCGCGAGGGAGCTTGGCTGCGTCCTCCAGATGCCACTGTTTGAGGGTTCCTTTGGCGATATTGTCGATCATAAAACCTGCCATGTTCACAGGATCTTTGGCAGATGAATAAGGGGGAGCATAGGTCAGATCCAAATCCTTGAGTTGCGTTGCCTTAAGTCCCGCGCGAATAGCAGTGGCCAGAACATCGATGCGCTTGTCCACACCCTCATATCCAAGGATCTGTGCGCCCAACAGGCGATATGTTCCCTTTTCAAATACCACCTTTAAGGTCATGAGCTTGCCTCCGGGATAGTAGCCTGCACGACTCATAGGAGAAAGGATAACTGTGTCCACGTCCAATCCGGATTTTCGGGCATTGGTTTCATTGATGCCCGTGGTGGCTGCGGTCATACCAAAAATCTTGATAATAGAGCTTCCCTGGCTGCCAAGGTAATGGCTGTCTCCGCCGCAAATATTGTCTGCGGCAATTCGTCCCTGTTTGTTTGCGGGGCCTGCCAAGGCGATAAGCGCATTTTCCCCGGTAACGTAGTGCTTTACCTGCACCGCATCACCCACTGCATATATGTCGGGAACTGAAGTTTCCATGCGATCATTTACCAGTATGCTGCCCTTAATTCCAAGAGCCAGGCCGGCATCTCCGGCAAGTGTGGTTTCGGGACTGACGCCAATAGCCAGTATCACCATGTCTGTGTGGATAGGCTTGTTGTCCTTAAGCAGTACGTCTATACCTCCGTTATTCTCCTCAAAACCCTCTACACTGTATCCCAGGGCCAGTTTAACGCCGTGCTTGCGCATTTCTGCGTGGATAAAGGAAGCCATGTCGCCATCAAAGGCAGTCATCAGCTGCCTGGGCTGCTGAACAATTGTCACATCCATCCCCAGCTCCCACAGGTTTTCTGCCATTTCCAGTCCGATAAATCCGCCTCCTACCATAACGGCAGACTTGGGACCGTTCTCGTTGATGAACTTCTTGATCCGGAAGGCATCCTCTACGCTGCGTAGGGTGAACAGCCTATCATTGTCCATGCCTGGCCAGTTGGGCCATACAGGCTTTGCGCCGGGAGAAAGCAGCAGCTTGTCATAGCTCTCCTGGAACTCTTTACCAGTTTCCAGATTCTTCACCGAAACAGTTTTCCTGTCAGGGTGAATTGCAGTGACCTCATGGTGCACCTTCATCTGAATACGGAACCGGGAAAGGAAGCTCTCTGGGGTCTGGAGAGTCAGGTCCTCCGGGTCCCGTATGACATCGCCAATGTAATAGGGCAGACCACAGTTTGCGTAGGAAATATATCCGGAACGCTCGAACACAACAATCTCAGCATGTTCGTCCAGTCTGCGAATTCTTGCTGCAGCAGTAGCTCCACCTGCCACGCCTCCCACAATCACAACTTTCATACTATCTCTCCACCTTTCCTGTGTAACTGGCAATTCCGCCAATGTCGTTTACGTTTGTATAGCCCCTGCGCTTTAGCTGGCTTGCTGCTTGACGGCTCCGCGCCCCAGACTGGCAATATACATACAGCGCCGTATCTTTACTGTTCGCCACGGATCCCACCATATCAATGATTTGCAGCGGAACGTTTTTGCTCTCGGGGATATGTCCGCTCCTGTATTCCTGGGGTGTTCGCACGTCCAGCAGAACGGCCCTGGGAGCCTTTTGGTAATCCCTTACACCCTGGTTAATGTCAGGTTGTTTGATAAAAGTAAATAATCCCATATTCACACCTCCTCAGATCATGGCCAGAATTGCGTCCTTGGATCTTGCTCCCATTGCCTGGTTGACAATTTTTCCATTCCTCATGACAACCAGAGTGGGGATGCTCACCACGCCGAACCGATCGGCCAATTCTGGTTGCTCATCTACATTTATCTTGCCCACCTTGATGTCGCTGCGCTCTCCAGCAATCTCCTCAACAACGGGAAGTACCATGCGGCAAGGTCCGCACCAGGGTGCCCAAAAGTCCAGCAGGACCGGCTTGTCCGAATTCATAACTTCGTTCTGAAAATTGTTTTTGTTAATATTGATAGTTGACATTTTCAAGTCCTCCTTGTTTTCTTCTGTGGCTTTATTATGCCCAAAGATTGCTTGTCCTTCTGTGATAAAATCACCAAATAAACGCCAACTGCGGCATCTGTCATGCCGGGCTAAAAACAACGAGAAACCAGATTCTGTGACGTTATATTTAACTGTTTAATTGCTTTACTTTTGAGTTCTGCTCTTGCAGGTTCAACTGAGTCCCTTCATTCCCTGATCAAAACGTCCTCGGGATTGATGTTCATGGGTTGCAGCACCATAGGCGGCGCTCCGATTGTTGTGAGCACGTTGCCCAGCACTGTGTTCCAGAAGGGGTACAGAATCTTGGCTGTCTCCACATGGACTATGCGCTTGGTGTCCGTGTTCATCTCGGGGTAATTGTGGTCAAAAATGCCCACCATGTGCAGTTCCAGGCTGAATACGTCCTTGTGCTCCGGGTCCTGCAGCAGGATCAGGGCATCTCCCAGGCACTTGTTCTGGCTGGATACAAACTTCACGTTGTAGCTAATGCTGGTCATCACGTTCAGCTTAATTCCCGGCTGAGGATTCTTGGAAAAATTAATAGATACTACGTCGTTTTTTAACAGCTTGAGTTCGGCCACGAGGCACCTCCTGAACATATATGACAACAGTATAACACATTTGTCCCTCCTGGGATGCATTGCCAGAGAAAACAACCTGGGATATATTAGAAAAGGAGGTCCATATGACATACGACAGGGTTACAGAGGGAGTTTTTGTTTCCCGCCCCAACAGATTTATTGCCCACGTCCTGATTGACGGACAGCCTGCCATTGCCCATGTGAAGAACACCGGCCGATGCAGGGAATTGCTGTTGCCCGGGGCCCGCATATGGCTGCAGGAGAGCGACGCCGCCCACCGCAAGACTCGCTGGGATTTGATTTCTGTGGAATCTGCAGGTCAGGTGATCAACATCGACAGCCAGGTTCCCAATCAGATTGCCTGGGAGTACTGCAGGCAGCTGTTCCCTGACGCTACCAACATTCGCCGGGAGGTTACCTTTGGAGACTCCCGCTTTGACCTGATGGTTGAGCGGCCCAACAGGTTGCCCACATACGTGGAGGTTAAGGGGGTTACTCTCAAGGTTGGAGAGGAGGCCCGCTTCCCCGATGCTCCCACAGACAGAGGCGTCAAGCACATCCGCGGGCTGATCGATGCAGCAGAACAGGGCTATGGCGCTGCATTGCTGTTCGTTGTGGCCATGGGAAATGTCTCTGTTGTCAGGCCCAACTATACTACAGACCCGGCCTTTGCTGCGGCCCTTGGGGAGGCGGAACGGCGAGGCGTTAAACTGTACGCCGTAGACTGTACCGTCACCGGAGACAGTATATGTTATAATAGGAAATTAGAAGTAAAAGTTTAGTGATAACCTTTCCCAAACGACCGTAAGGACATATCTACCAAAACTTCTTACCTCTTACCTCTTACTTCTTACTTCTTACTTCTCACTTTTCACTATATCCGGAGGACACAACATGAATTTTGAACAAGCCTGGAACACCTTCCGAACAATGCACGACAAGCTGCATGCCATTTCCCACGCGCTGGGAGTTGTGCAGTATGACGCCGCCACCGTTGCCCCCAGGGGCTCAGCTGAGGGCCGTGGCAAAACCATGGGCATCATATCCGAGATGTCCTACAGCATTCAGACCGCTCCCGAAGTCAACGAGGCTGTGGCCTATTTGTTGGAAAACAAAGATCAGCTTACCCCCGCACAGCTGCGAGAGGTCTCCGAGTTTAACAAGTCCAACGAGTTCGTCTCCTCCATTCCCATGCAGGAGTACGTAGACTACACCGTTCTGATTAACGAGGCCGAGGACGTATGGCACCGGGCCAAGCAGGAAAACGATTTTGCATCCTTCCTGCCCTATTTGCAGCAGATTTTCGATACAAACCGCCGTTTTGCCCTGTACTACAAGCCGGACAACAAGCCCTACGACACCATGCTGGACATGTACGAAAAGGGGCTCACCATGGAGCAGGCGGACCAGTTCTTCTCCGACCTGCGCAGCCACATCGTTCCACTGCTGAACAAGTGCATGCAGGCTCCCCAGGTGAGGGACGACTTCCTGAGCCGCCACGCCGACATCGCCACCCAGCGCACCTTCTCTGACTACCTCATGGAGGCAATCACCATCGACAGGCGCTACTGCGGCATTGGCGAAACAGAACACCCCTTTACCACCAACTTTAACAAGAAGGACGTGCGCATCACCACACACTATCACGAGGACGCACTGGTCAGCTCCATGTATTCCGTTATCCATGAGGGTGGACATGCTCTGTACGAGTTGCACAGCGGCGACGAATACGAGGGAACCTTCCTCTCCGGCGGCGTTAGCATGGGCATCCACGAAAGTCAGAGCAGATTCTTTGAGAACATTATCGGCAGGAGCCGTCAATTCACCACACTTATCTTCCCCAAGTGCCAGGAGTTATTCCCGGATGTGCTCGGAGATGTTACTGCAGAGGAGTTCTACCGGGCTGTAAACAAGGTTGAACCCTCCCTGATCCGCACCGAGGCGGACGAGCTCACCTACGCTATCCACGTTATGATCCGCTACGAGATTGAAAAGGCAGTTATCGCCGGCGAAATGCAGGTGGCAGACATTCCCCAGGAGTGGAACCGCAAGTACAAGGAGTATCTGGGGGTAGACGTTCCCGACGACACCCACGGATGCCTGCAGGATTCCCACTGGAGCGGAGGTTCCATAGGCTACTTCCCCTCTTACGCACTGGGCTCTGCCTACGGCGCACAGATGCTGGCCAAGATGAAGGAATCCATCCCTGTGGAGGACTGCGTAGCCGAAGGCAACCTGACGCCCATTACCGATTGGCTGGAGGAGCATGTATGGAGACACGGATGTATGTACGATCCCGGCGAATTGCTGGAGCGTGCTGTTGGCGCACCCTTTGATCCATCCTATTTTGTCCGGTATTTGGAGGACAAGTTCGGCGAAATCTACGGAGTATAATGAGCTATGCCCTTTTGTATATAGACTCAAGTCGAATTTGAGAGTATTATAGGGGCTGACATTTTATAAAAGTGTATTTTCTCAATTAGGAGGATCTATGAGCTTTTTGTTGGAGGGAATCCTGGCAATTACATGGAAGCAACTCGTCATGTATGCTGTAGGTATTCTGCTCATCTACCTTGCGATTAAAAAGGATTACGAGCCATCACTGTTGATGCCCATGGGCTTTGGTGCCATTTTGGTCAACCTGCCCTTCTCCGGCGCTCTCAATCAGACCATGGAGGGTATTGGTGAGGTTCGAGGAATTATCGAATGGATGTTCGACATTGGTATTGAGGCTTCCGAGGCCCTGCCCCTGCTGTTGTTCATCGGCATAGGCGCCATGATTGACTTTGGCCCACTGCTGTCCAACCCCAAGATGTTCCTGTTCGGTGCTGCTGCACAGTTTGGTATCTTTGCTGTACTTACTGTTGCTGTTCTCTGCGGTTTCGACCTCAAGGACGCCGCATCCATAGGTATTATCGGTGCTGCTGACGGCCCAACAGCTATTTTGGTATCTCAGGTGCTCAAGTCCAACTACATTGGCCCCATCGCCGTTGCTGCCTATTCCTACATGGCTCTGGTTCCGATCATACAGCCCGCTGTTATTAAGACCGTTACCACCAAGAAGGAGCGCCGCATCCGCATGACATACAATCCTGCCGGCGTTTCCAAGGGAATGAGAATTGCCTTCCCCATCATCGTAACTGTTATCGCGGGACTCATTGCTCCCTCATCCGTTTCTCTGCTGGGCTTCCTGATGTTTGGCAACCTGCTGAGAGAGTGCGGCAACCTGAACTCCCTGTCCGAGACTGCACAGACATCTCTGGCAAACCTTATTACAGTTGTTTTGGGTATCACCATTTCCTTTAGCATGGTGGCGGAGAACTTTGTAAAGTGGGAGACATTGCTCATCATGGGCCTTGGCCTGGTAGCATTCGTCTTTGACACAGTTGCCGGCGTTATGTTCGCCAAGCTGATGAACCTGTTCTCCAAGAACAAGGTCAACCCCATGGTTGGCGCTGCAGGTATTTCCGCATTCCCCATGTCCGCCAGAGTTATCCAGAAGCTGGGTCAGGCAGAGGACAACCAGAACTTCCTGCTGATGCACGCAGTTGGTGCAAACGTTTCCGGACAGATTGCATCTGTTCTGGCCGGTGGTATGATTCTCAATCTGCTGCCCGATATGTTAAAGGCAATAGGAGGTTAATATGAGTCCGGAATTAATTGCTTCCCTTAAAATCATGGGTCTGGGCATGCTGGGCATCTTCCTGGTAATGGTCATTATCTCACTGATTGTTTACTGCATGACCAAGGTCGCCTCCAAGAAGAATCAGGCCTGATTCACAGCTATGTAACAGACAAAACCACTTTCTCCCAAGGAAAGTGGTTTTTTTGAGCCTTTTATTGTTGTTCGTCAATCAGTTCAGAACCGCAACCGCAAAATTCAAATAGGCTGCATAGGTTACCCACAGGATATAGGGCACCATGAGCCAGCCGGCAGTTTTGTTGATCCTGCAGAACTGGGCGGTTGTGGACAAAATCAGCACCCAGAGCACCAGCAGCCAGGCAAAAGCCAGGTAAAACAGTCCAAAGTTAAAGAACAATATGCTCCATACGAAGTTAAATACCAGTTGGATAGCATATATCCTTAGGGCCGCTCCCACTCTGGGAGAATCCGGTTCAGTCTTCCACACCAGATAGGATGCAATTCCCATTAGGATGAACAGTATCGTCCACACAATGGGGAACAGGGAACTGGGGGGCGACATGGGCGGCTGGTTGAGTGAAGAGTATTTCTCCATTTCACCCATTGTTACCAGGGCCGACAGTCCTCCCACCAACAATGGGACGGCAATAAAGAACAACAATTTGAGCTTATGATTCTTCATAGCATTCTCGAAAACAGATTTTTGTTAGTTTATGCAGGGGAACGCAAATTATGCGTCGCGGGGGGAAAACAGTGAGCGCGGGGTTTGGGCAATCTTCTGCGGATGCCGACCACGAGCTGAGGAACAGATTCATGCACGTGGGGTGTGTGGTGGAAACAATTCCCAAAGTATCAATTTGAGGCGCCAAAGTATCAATTTGATACTTTGGAAGTACCAGTGGCTTTTATTGAGCGGGGTGTGCGCGTCGGTTTTTGTCGAAAGTGGACCTAAAGTATCATTAAGGATTCCAAAGTGCCATCCAAAGTGCCAAATTGGCACTTTGGAAAAAGCGGGTTCCTTTTTGTGTGGGGGATTAAGCGTCGGTTCTTGTCGAAAGTAGTTGAGGGTGGTCGGAATCGTGATATACTAAAGATAATTATCAAACACAAAATTGAGGAACTGTGAGAAAATAATGGCAGATATTAAA
>JAFVXO010000101.1 GCA_017501105.1 Clostridia bacterium
AGCGACAAGTACGCTGCTAATAGAGCTTCTAACATCAAGCTGGCAGCCAGCTTCTGTCATGAGTATACCTTGATGCCAGGCGAGATGTTCTCCTATAACGGAGTAGTTGGAGAGAGGACTCCTGAGAGAGGATTCAAGATTGCCAATGCGTATGAGTATGGAGAGGTAGTAGAGGCCTACGGCGGCGGTATTTGCCAGGTCAGCACAGTTATCTTCAATGCGTTCATGAATTGCGGCAAGATTACGTCCATGGACAAGAATCTTGTGTCACCTGAGGACGATGCTATGTTCGCCATCCGCAGGTTCAGCCACCAGATGACAGTTTCCTATCAGGACAGGGGATTGGATGCCACAGTAGACTATGACTCCAAGACAGACCTTATCATCCGTAACGACACAGATACTCCTGTTAAGATTATGATTAAGATTGAGAAGGTAGACTCTGCAGGCAACAAGTCTAAGATGACGGTCAGCGTTATGGGTACAGACGATGGTTCCAATGAGGGCGTGACATATATGTATGTTGGCGTCGATACATCTGAGACACCCTTTGGATTCAAGTATGTTGAGGATGCCACATTGGCTCCCGATTCTAAGCCTGTCCTCAAGTCCTCCGGCTACACAGGATATACAACCATTACACACAGGTACAAGATTGTCAACGGCGTTGCTGAGGAGGATTACATGCTCTATTGGAGCACGTATGAGGATGTAGAAGAGGTATACAGGGTGCCAGTAGGGTGGGTAGGACCAAATGGTGAAATACCAGCACAACCAACCACATGATTCGATTTAGGGGCGGTACTTAAAGGTACCGTCTTTTAATGTCTAGTAATTTCGTAAAAACCTATAGGATAAAACATATTTTGGGCAAAATTTTGATAAAAATCATGCTTTACACTTTATAAGTTTCGCCGTAAACTGAACAGATAGTTTTGATTTGAGGAGAGATGCAATATGTACGATATTGTTAATAAGGTCAGCCTTAATCCCACAGTTACCATGATGGACATTCATGCGCCCTACGTAGCTGCCAAGGCAGAACCAGGACAATTTATCATCCTGAGGGTAGATGAGGATGGGGAGCGTATTCCCCTTACTATTGCCGGGTACGACAGAGTTGCAGGTACAGTCCGCATCATTTTCCAAATTGTGGGTGCAACCACGGAGAAACTCAATCACAAGAATGTAGGAGATAGCCTACAGGATTTTGCAGGACCTCTTGGGGTGGCTACAGAGCTTGAGGGCCTTAAAAACGTATGTATAGTAGGTGGTGGCGTAGGTTGCGCCATTGCCCTTCCCATTGCACAAAAGCTCCATGATATGGGAGTCAAGGTCACATCTGTTGTGGGTTTCAGGTCCAAGGATCTGCTGATTCTGGAGGACGAGTTCAAGGCGGCCTCCGACGAGTTCTACGTTATGACAGACGACGGCAGCTACGGACGTCAGGGTAATGTCTGCGTGCCCCTTACGGAGATGTTTGAGGCAGGCAGGACATTTGACCGCATTATTACCATAGGGCCCCTGATTATGATGAAGTTCGTAGTTATGACGGCAAAGCCTACCGGTATACCCTGCACCGTTTCCATGAACCCTATAATGATTGACGGAACAGGCATGTGCGGCGGCTGCAGACTTACACTCAACGTGGATGGCCAGAGAGTGACCAAGTTTGCATGTGTGGACGGCCCAGATTTTGACGGATACCAGGTGGACTTTGACGAGGCCATGTCCAGAGGCACAATGTACCGAGATTTTGAGAGACACGCCTACGAGGAGGCATGCAACCTCTTTAATAAGGAGGCTAACTAATATGGCAAATATGAGTTTACAGAAGACCCCCATGCCAGAGCAGAAGCCGGAGGTCAGGGCACACAATTTCCAGGAAGTAACCACAGGCTATACTGAGGAAATGGCCATTAATGAGGCATTGCGCTGTCTCAATTGTAAAAATATGCCCTGTGTAGCTGGTTGTCCGGTTAATGTACACATTCCCGAGTTTATTTCCTTGGTTAAGGAGGGAAATTTTGAGGGAGCATATCAGGTAATCAACAGATCTTCTTCTCTGCCTGCAGTTTGTGGCAGAGTTTGTCCCCAGGAGACCCAGTGCGAGAGCAAGTGCGTACGCGGAATCAAGGGTGAACCTGTAGGCATCGGCAGGCTGGAGCGTTTTGTGGCAGATTGGCATAACATGCACAGCTCTGAGACACCCAAGACGGCCCCATCCAATGGCCATAGAGTTGCAGTAGTAGGCTCCGGTCCCTCGGGCCTTACCTGCGCAGGAGATCTGGCCAAGGCTGGTTTTAAGGTTACTGTGTTTGAGGCACTCCATACCGCAGGCGGCGTTTTGGTATATGGTATACCCGAGTTCCGTCTGCCAAAGGCGATTGTTCAGCAGGAGGTAGACAACCTCAAGGCTATGGGAGTGGATATAGAAACTAATATGATTATCGGCAAGACACTCACCATCGACGACCTGTTTGAGCAGGGATACGAGGCAGTGTTTATCGGTTCCGGAGCCGGCCTTCCTAACTTCATGGGCATTCCCGGCGAATCCCTCAAGGGCGTATATTCCGCCAACGAGTTCCTTACCAGATCCAATCTCATGAAGGCCTATAGAGACAATCCCGTTACACCTATTATGAAAGGTGGCAATGTGGCTGTAGTAGGCGGCGGCAACGTGGCTATGGACGCGGCCAGAACAGCTTTGCGTCTGGGTGCGGAAAATGTCTACATCGTATACCGTCGTTCCATGGAGGAGCTGCCTGCTCGTCGCGAAGAGGTGGAGCATGCAATGGAGGAGGGTATCCAGTTCATGCTGCTCAACAACCCTGTAGAGATATTGGGGTACAACAACCCTGACGACAAACGCGATCCCAGGAACGGTACAGTAACAGGCATGAGGTGTATTCGCATGGAGTTGGGTGAGCCCGATGAGAGAGGCCGCCGCAGACCTGTGCCTGTAGAGGGCAACGAATTCGTGCTGGATGTGGACACAGTTGTTATGTCCATCGGAACTTCTCCCAACCCCTTGATCAAGTCAACCACAACAGGCCTGGACGTGAATAAGAGAGGCGGCATTATCGTTGAGGAGGGCACAGGAGCCACTACAAGAGATTGTGTATACGCAGGAGGCGACGCAGTAACAGGCGCTGCCACTGTTATTTCCGCCATGGGAGCAGGCAAAATTGCAGCCAAGGCTATAGCAGAGAGACTAGGGGAAATTAAAAGTTAGAAGTGAAAAGTAAGAAGTTAAAAGTTAGGAGTTAAAAGCTAAGAGCTAAGAGTGAAGCATTAGGGAGTCCGCCAGGGCTCCTTTTTTGTGCAATACTGAATAATATTACAGTGTATCGGCCAATAATTATTTCGTGCGTTTTTGCATATACATTAGCTACTTACGAAATGAGGAGCGAAAATTCATGAGATGGTACATCGATGAAATATTACCCAAATACGATATTACCTTTGACAGTGCTGAACCCTATAGGGATGGGTTTATGTTGACCTGCGGCCATCAAAAATACATTCTCAAACATGTAACCCTGGAAGAGAATAGGATTCGCGGCATTTCTGAGTGCAAGGAATATCTGTACCGCCAGGGCTTCCACGGAGAGGAACGGTATATCCCAACAGCAGAGGGAACTCTGCTATGTGAGGTGGACGACAATCGCTTTGTTTTGACAGAAGCTATCAAAGGCAGAGATTGCGATTTTGACAATATGCAGGACGTGAAGGTGGCTGCAAGGGCCTTGGCTGAATTTCACCGCGCATCCAGGGGATTTATACCGGCAGAGTCAGTGACCTTCAGAAAGGACCTGTACAAATTGCCGGATACCTACAGAAAACGCCTGGCGGGCCTCAGCAAGATGCGAAAACTGGCAGAAAAAGGTCGGGACGAATTTGACAAGTGCTATATGAAAAACGTGGACTATTACATTCGTCAGGGGAACAACGCTCTGTCGGTTTTGGAAAGTTCAGCGTACAATCGCCTGTGCGCCAAGGCAGAGCGAGAGGGCCAGGTCAGCCACAACGACTTCACCCACTACAACGTACGAATCTCTGACCATGGAAACGGAATTATTATGAACATGGAGAACATGGGCATAGACATCCTGGAGTACGATCTGGTGAATTTTATTCGCCGAAAGATGCGAAAGTGCGATTGGAACATAGACGTCTGCGGAGAGATGCTTGCGGAGTATGGCCGCATCTGTCCCTTGACACCCGAGGAGCTCAAGGTTACCGCAGCAATTTTAGAATTTCCACAGAAATTTTGGCGAACGGCCAACGCCTACTATAACAGCAAGCGAGGATGGGTGGAGAAAAGCCACCTCAAAAAAATGGAGGAGACCCTTGCAGAAAGGGAGCTCCACCGAGAATTTACCGATAATTTTTACAAGAAGTTTGCCTGATGGATTTAGAGGTCTTCGCTGCCTCTCTTGAAATCCATACTGCAAAGCTCAGCATATACGCCGCCCGGAATGGCCATCAGACTTTCATGTGTGCCCTGTTCTACCACAGCACCATGCTGCATGACCAGTATTTGGTCGGCGTTTCTGATTGTGGACAGGCGGTGGGCGATGATAAAGCAGGTCTTGCCGGCCATTAGTTTGTTCATGGCCTGCTGAATGCGAATCTCTGTGCGTGTATCTACGTTGCTGGTAGCCTCGTCGAGAATCAGAATAGGTGCGTCGGATAGCATGGCTCTGGCAATGGTCAGCAACTGTTTTTGGCCCTTGGAAATGTTGATGGCTCCATCCTCCAGGACGGTATCGTAGCCCTGGGGCAGGTGGGTAATAAATGAGTGAATCATTGCCTCCTTGCAGACACGCTCCACGTCTTCGCGTGTAACTCCGCTGCGACCATAAGCGATATTTTCATAAACGGTTCCGGTAAACAACCAGGTGTCCTGAAGCACCATGGAGAATGCATGTCGCAGGCTGTCCCTTGTGGCCAGAGAAATGTCCTGACCATCTATGCAAATGGTGCCTGAGTATTGTTCGTAGAAGCGCATCAGCAGGTTGATTATGGTGGTTTTGCCGGCACCGGTGTGACCTACAAAGGCGATAATTTGGCCTTGCTTTGCGTGCATATTCATGTCCTGGATGACCTTGACTCCGGGAACATAGCCAAAGTCAAGATTAGAGATATTCACATCTCCCTTAACATCGGAAAGAACTACTGCGTCGGGAGCGTCCGGAGCTTCGGAGGGCTCATCCAACAGCCTGAATATTCTGTCTGCGGCGGCCATGGCGGACTGCAGGTCGCCGATAATGTTTGCCACCTCGTTGATGGGGCCTGAGAACCTGCGGGAATACAGCACAAACGAGGAAATGTCGCCGGCGGTAATGCCCCTGTAGCCAATCATGTACATCAGGGCACCCAGTATGCTGATCAGGGTCAGAGACAGGTTGTTGACGAACATAACAGAGGGGCCGGAAACCGTTCCGATGCTCTCTGCAGAGGTATAGGCTGCCACTGCATCCTGGTTAAGTGCCTCAAAGCGCTGCTGTATCTTATCCTCTACGGTGTATGCCTTGGTGGTCTTCTGTCCTGAAATCATTTCCTCCATATATCCATTCAGCTCGCCCAACTTGGCAGAACGCTTGCGGAACAGGGGTCTGGAGCGGGTAGTTATGAACCTGGTCATAAAGGCAGCCAATGGAACGGTGACTGCAAATACAACCACAAGGGGAGGAGCAATGGATAACATCATTGCCAGTGAACCAACCACCATAACGGCACTCTTGAGACAGGTTACCAGGTCGTTGGCGAGACACTCGGCTAATGTGTCCACGTCGTAGGACATGATAGACAGCAAATCTCCGGCCTGACGGGTATCGAAGAAGGAAACAGGCAGAGAGGTCAGGTGGTCAAACACATCGTTGCGCATCTTGCGAACGATGGCTCTGGTGACGGCACACATCGCTATGGTACCTACGTAGGCCAAAACTGCAGACAACAAATATACGGCCAGCAACACCAGTGCATAGCCCAGAACGTTGGGCAGGCCAGAATTGTCTGCTGTAATTGAGTCAATGGCCTGACCGCACAGTTTGGGGCCTACCAGGGACAACAGGGTGCTGATAATTGTCAGGGCAAAGACGCCGCCGATTTTCAGGTAGTGGGGAGCCAGATATACAGTAATGCGAGAAAGTAACTGTCTAAGTGTCATGCGCTTGACAGTGCCGTTTTTGAGCTCGTTAGGGCTGATTCGTGGCTGTCTCATATGGCACCTCCCTGAATCTTACAAATAGAGGCGTAGTCGGGACAGGACGTCAGCAGTTCCTCGTGGGAGCCTGCGCCGATAACCTTGCCGTCGTCCATTACCAGTATCAGATCAGAATCTTCAATGGAACTGATACGCTGAGAGATAATAATCTTGGTAGTAGTGGCAAAATGCTCCCTCAGAGCATTGCGAAGCAAGGTGTCAGTTTTGTAGTCAAGAGCAGAGGAGGAATCGTCCAAAATCAGGTACTGAGGATCTCCGGCCAGTGCTCGTGCCAGGATAACCCGCTGCTTTTGACCTCCGGACAGGTTACTGCCCTTCTGAGAAATCTTGTGCTTAATGCCCTCGGACAACTGTTCCACAAACTCTCGGGCCTGGGAGTGCTCCAGGGCCTGCCATACCTTGTCCTCCGACAAGTTACGACCATAACTGACGTTTTCGTAGATAGAGTCTGCCATGAGAAAATCGTTTTGGAAGGCTACGCCAAACATGCTGCGTAGCTCCTTGGGATCATAGGTGCGAATGTCCCTACCTCCCACGTAGATGTTGCCGGAATCCGGGTCGTACATGCGCATTATTAAGTTGACCAGAGTAGTCTTGCCGGAACCGGTAGTTCCAATAATGCCCAGAGTCTGACCAGGGTAGAGGACAAAGTCTACATCGGCCAAATCGTCCGCGACCTTATTGTATGAGAAGTGGACGTGGCTGAACTGAATGGCTGCCTGGGGATTGCCGGGTTCGGTATCTGCCTCTGCCAAAACGGGAAGGTCTGTGTCTGTATCCAATACCTCCATAACTCTCTTGGAGGACGCCAACCCCTTGGATAGGATGGTGAATATACGGGTAACGCCAATAACTGCGTTGAGAATAATCGTAAAGTAGGACAAGAATGCAAGAATAATGCCGGCCTCGCTGTGCTTGATAGCTCCAACTACAATGACCAGAACCAATCCAATGTTGAGAATCAGTGTGGTGAGAGGGCTTGTTATGGAGTTAATCTTATCGGTGGTAAGTTCCCTGGAGAATAGTTCCTGAGTGGTGTTGTGGAATCGATCCCGCTCGTAATCGGTCTTGGAAAGTGCCTTGATGACCCGTATTCCAGTAATGTTCTCTCTGGCCCTGAGAACCATCTGATCTACGCCGCTCTGTACTGTCAAAAATGCGGGAATGCTGCGCCTGGTAACCAGGAAAACAACCAGGCCAATGACAGGAATCATAGCCAGCAGAACCATGGCCAGACTGACATCCAGTGCCAGGGTGATGACAATGCCGCCCACAAGCAATATGGGGGCGCGGACACCCATTCGCATCATGCGGGCCACGGTGGAGTTGATGTTGTAGGAATCGCTGGAAAGCCTGGAAATCAGTGAGGGGAGAGTGAATCTGTCTATCTGATTGCTGTTGAGGTGTGAAACCTTGTGAAACAGGTCGTATCTCAGGTCGTGGGTCATCTTGCCTGATACCACTGCTGACAGCCGGTTGGCAAAAATGTTGCCCGCCAGAGCAATGAAAGAGCATACAAGCATAATGCCGCCGTATGTGAATATCAACGACGAATCCTTAAGTGGTACCAGATCGTCAATTATGTAGGACAGGATATAGGGTAACAGAAGCTCAGCTACACTGGCAGAGAACTTGATAAACAGTGCAAAACAGGCGGTAAGCCTGTAGGGCCGCAAATAGCGCAAAACTTTCATATAATATACCTCTAGTTGATTTTACGAGTTTAGTATGGGTTTAGCAATAGAAAAGTCAGCCGTGAAAATATATCGTGGGACAATATAACCCATTATTCGATTCGTCCCAGTCGACAATTTTACTCTTTAGCAATACCCTTTAATATGTTACAATACACGAAACTGGGTTTTTATATCGAGTTGGAGGTTGTAATGCAGAGCAGGATCGAATTGCGCAAGAATTTCTACGCCATCGTCTATTCCAGAGGTATGGTGTTTAATTTGCTGTGCCTTGCTATGATTGTCACCTTCTTTGCTGTTGGCAGGGTTATTCCCGCAGTAGTATTCTTTGTTATCTGGTTACTGCTCAACGTAGCTGTCCTCAGTGTCACCGAGATTATGGTCCGCCGCATATCAAACAGGCTGAACAACATGGTAAACCGCCTTAACGAGAAGGCCAGGGGTAACCTGCTCAATATGCAACTCCCTATGGCTATCATCGACGAGGAGGGCTCCATTCTGTGGTTTAACAATTGCTTCTCCAAGGAGTTCAACGTAATGGTTTCGAAGACGGACAAGGCCGTTGATTCTTTTATCCGTGAGATTCGGCAGCAGGCTGATTCGGATGAGCCCGGATGGCAGTTGGAAACGGAGTTTGGCGGTAAGACATATCAGTGCCTGGGCAGCGAATTTACAGTGCGCAAGGGACAGGCCCCGGAGAATATCGTCATATTCATTGACATTACGGAGCACAAGGCTCTGTGCAAGACATACGATTATGAGAAACTGTGCTGCGGCATAGTTATTATAGACAACTACGATGACATACTGGCCGGTATGACAGATGAATCTGTGTATGTGGTCAGATCTGAGGTGGAGAAGTGCCTCACCGCATGGACCAAGGACGCCTCGGGGTATGTTCGCAGGTATGACAGGGACAAGTACATTATTATGTTTGAGAAGGGCATGTTGCCCAAGTATGTTGCCGGGGGATTTAAGGTTCTCACGTATATAAAGGATATCTCAGCAGGTACAGAGTCTCCTGTTACTGTCAGCATAGGTCTGGCAGTTGAATGCGGCAAGCTTACCGACAATTTCGCAGAGGCTCAGAGGTGCATCGATATCGCATTGGGAAGAGGCGGAGAGCAGGTAGTTCTGTCTATTGGTGGCGATAAATCCTTCTATGGAGGACATGTCAGGGAGATTGAGAGAGAGTCTAAAGTCAAGGCCAGAATCAACTCTAACGCCCTGAGAGCCACTATTGAGGGGTCTAAAAGAGTGTACATAATTGGCCACAAGAACGCAGACTTTGACTGTTTGGGAGCGGCTCTGGGAGTCTACAGAATGTGTATTATCCTGAATGTTCAGGCATACATCATCATGGACGATATCAACAGCAGCATCAGGACATATCTGGACGAGCTCAAGAGGTCTTCCGAATACACAGGCGTATTTGTTTCTGCAGCTGACGCGGTAGCCATGGCGGATTCGGAGTGCTGTCTGGTGGTAGTTGACGCCAACAAGGGTAGCATGCTGGAGTCTCAGGAGATCCTGGAAACCGTTGGCAGGGTGGCAGTTGTTGATCACCACAGGCGAGGCTACGATTACATCGATTATGCCCGGCCGCTATTCCAGGAATTGGCCGCATCCTCCGCCAGCGAAATGGTGGCAGAGATATTGCAGTACCAGGAGGAGAAGGGCACTATCACAGCTGACGAGGCCACAGCTATGTACATGGGCATAGTGGTAGACACTAAGGACTTTACATTCAAGACTGGGGTCAGGACCTTTGAGGCCGCAGCTTTCCTTAAGAGGAGCGGAGCCAACCTGGATATGGCCCATAGATTTACTGCCAAGACAAGAGATAGGTTCAATCTGATAGCATCCATAGTAGCAGAGGCCCAGGATGTGGGCGGCGAATGTGTTATTGCGGTGGTGCCCGGTGGCGTGCCGGATAGCAGTGAGGTGGCTGCTCAGGTGGCGGATACTCTGTTGACCCTGTCGGGCAATGAGGCAACCTTTGTTTTGGCCGAGGCAGGAGATCGGGTGGCGATCAGCAGCAGATCTACAGGCAGAGTCAACGTACAGATGATTATGGAGGATTTGGGCGGTGGCGGACACCAGACCATGGCAGGCGCACAGATTAAGGGTGTCACAGTGGAGGAGGCCCGGGACAAGCTCATCTCATCCATCAAATACAGAATAACAGCGCAATAGCGGAGGTAATATGGAAGTAATTTTGACCCAAGATGTTAAGGGATTAGGCAAGAAGAACCAGTTGGTCAAGGCCAGCGATGGTTACGCCAGGAATTTTTTGTTGCCCAAGGGGCTGGCAGTAGAGGCTACCAGGGCAAACGTCAACGAGATGAATGCCAAGAGCGATGCGGAGAGAGCCCGTATCGCCCGAGAGAGGGCTGCGGCACTTGACCAGCAGAAGGCCCTGTCCACCATTCAGTTGTCATTTACAGTTAAGGGTGGTGCCAATGGCAAGCTCTTCGGATCCGTTACTAACAAGGAAATATCCGAGGCGCTCCGAATACAGCACAATTTAGATATCGACAAAAAGAAAATCGAACTTGAGGAGGCAATCAAGGGCGCAGGTAAGCACACCGCGATAATCAAGCTGTACCCTCAGATTTCCGCAAAGATTACAATTAACGTTACCGTAGAGGTATAAAATGAGCAATTCCAGGCAATCAGGCGAAAACACATTCAACATGACAGGAGCTGCAGCTATGGCGCTGCCCCACAGCCCCGAGGCTGAGAGATCGGTGCTGGGATCCATGCTGATTTCTGCCCAGTGCATCCCTGAGATAATTGTGGATCTCCGGGAGGATGATTTCTACATGCAGACTCACAGGGATATCTTCCGTGCGGTTTCCGACCAGTACAACGGAGGCAATCCTGTGGACATCATCACAGTTGCAGGGCGAATGGAGCAGGATGGTACGCTGGACAAGGTGGGCGGAATTTCCTATCTGGCCGACCTGGCAACAGGGGTCCCTACTGTGGAAAACGTCATGCATTACTCCCGAATTGTCAAGGGACATTCGGACTTGCGCAAGCTTATTGCCATTGCCGGAACTATTACAAAACAGTGCTATGCCAGACAGGACGACCCATCAATGGTAAAGGAACAGGCCCGACAGATGCTCTTTGATATGGATGCATCCGACGGAGGCAAGGATCTGGAGCATATCGAAACCGCTACAGTCAGGTCTCTGCAGCAGCTGGAGGAGAGGTACAAGGCTAAGGGCAAGCTGTCCGGCGTTCCCTCCGGATTCCGCTGCTTAGACAACATGACTGCCGGATTCCAGAAGGGTAACCTTATACTGTTGGCTGCCAGACCAGGTGTAGGTAAGTCCGCTCTGGCACTCAATATTGCAACTCACGCCGCGCTCAAGGCAAACCTGCCTGTTGCGGTATTTAGTTTGGAAATGTCCAAGGAGGAACTTGTAAACAGAATTGTCAGCTGCGAGGCTATGATTGATTCTAAGAAGTTCAAAACAGGCGACTTTTCCGACGAGGATTGGGATAGCTATGCTTCCACCATGACCCGCATCGCTAAGGCTCCTCTGTATCTGGACGATACGGCAAACGTTACCGTATCCGACATCAGAGCCAAGTGTCAGAAGCTCAAGATGCAAAAGGGTGGTCTGGGTATGATTGTCATCGACTATCTACAGTTGATGCAGACCACATCCAGGAGTGATAACAGAGCACAAGCTATCGGCGAAATTACCAGAGCTCTCAAGATCCTGGCCAAGGACATGGGCGTGCCTATTTTGTTGTTGTCACAGTTGAACCGTGCAGCCGAGGATAGAGATAGACCTGCCCTGTCTGATTTGAGAGAGTCCGGATCAATCGAGCAGGACGCCGATATCGTTATGTTCATTGCCAACGATACTAAGAAAAAGGGCGCCGACGTTACAGACCAGGCTATCCCCGACACATACCCGGTAGAAATTGTTTTAGCTAAGCACAGGAGCGGTTCCCTTGGTTCCGTTAAACTGGCATGGACAGGTAAATACACCAGATTTGACGAACTGGATTATCAGCAATGATAAATATTGACCACATCAGACACAACTTGTACCATCGCTGTAGCTACGACGGCAGCGGTTTGGTTTTAGGTGTCTCAGGCGGCGCGGACTCCATGTTTTTGCTGCATGTGCTGATGCAGACAGAGGAGCGGGATAAGCTCCATGTGTTACATGTAAATCACAACATCAGGGGAGCTGAGGCCCTGGCAGACCAGGAACATGTTCTGGAATACTGCAGGCAGCACGGCATTTCCTGTAACGCAGTCACCAGAGATATTCCCACAGAGGCACAGGACAAAAGTATATCCCTTGAAGAGGCCGGCAGAATGGCTCGGTATGAGGAACTGAGACGGGAGGCGCATCGCAGGGGATATAAGTTCATAGCCTGTGCTCATCACTCCAACGACAGGGCAGAAACGGTCTTAATGAATATACTGAGAGGCACTGGATTGCGTGGCCTGAGAGGCATTGATTACGTCTCGGGAGACATTCTGCGCCCTCTGCTAGACGTGACTCGGACCCAGATCATGGAATATGTCCACGAGCACAACATTCCTTATGTTACCGACAGTACCAACACAGACAATGCATACAGGAGAAATGCAGTGCGCAATAACCTGTTTGCCTACGTGGAAGACAACTACGGAGTAGACCTGGTGGACAGGCTCAACTCCTTGGCAGACTTGGCCCGGGAGGATTCGGACTGCCTGGAGCGCATGGCAGAGGAAGTGTTCCGGAAGGCTTTGGTGGAGAAATCACACGGCAGTAAGGTGGTGCTGGACGCCAAGATTATTGGAGAAGCAGATACTGCCCTTGCCAAGAGAGCTATACGCAGGGCTATTGGCACAGTCAAGGGAGACTTGGTAGATATAGCCCACAGTCATGTGGAGGCTATACTCAGCATTGCAGACAAGACGGGCAAGCAGGTGCCTCTGCCTCATGGATTAGTGGTCACAACAGCCTATAACAGAATAACCATTTGTTATGGTGACATGCAGGAGTGTCACCAACAGCTCCCGTTGCCGCAGATGACACAGGAAACCTTGGACTACAGCGGCGGTAATGCCAGACTATACAAAAAACTAAACAGCAGACCCATGCCCGGCCAATACATGCATACCATGTGCTTTGATGCAGATGCGGTGAACCGGCTAGGCGAACCTCCGGTGCTCAGATATCGTCTCACCGGTGACAGAATAAGGCTGGACAATGGAGGAACCAAGAAACTCAAGGATTGGATGATAGACAGCAAGATCCCTGCCGGTCTTCGGGACGGCGTGTGGGTCATTGCCTGTGGATCCACTGTACTTGGAGCTCCACAATACAGAGCTTTTGGTGGGTTTGCACCCTCCCCTGACTCAAAAAAAGTTTTAGTTCTGCGAATTGATTAGAAATAACCCGCATGATAAAATAAAAAATTATCGCGCATATATAGGAGAGATACCATGTATTGGAAAAAGGATATTTGCAAGGTATTGATGACAGAGGAACAGATTGCCGATATGGTCAAAGGTATTGGCCAACAGATTACACAGGATTATTCAGGCAAGGAATTACTTGTGGTAGGTATCCTCAAGGGTGCATCGGTTTTTATGATGGACTTGATTAAGTATATAGACTTGCCTTTGTCCATAGACTTTATGGTTGTCTCCAGTTACGGCAATATGAGCGCAACCTCGGGAGAGATAAAGATTCTCCGGGATGTAACCGCCAAGATGGAGGGCCGCCACGTTTTGTTGGTAGAGGACATTATCGATTCTGGGCTTACTATGAATAAGCTTAAGGATGTACTTAAGCTCCGCAACCCTGCATCACTCAAGGTGGCTTCTGCATTTGACAAGCCTTCGGGACGCAGAGTTCCCATGGAGTGTGATTACGTAGGCGCTGAGGTGCCCAACGAATTCGTTGTGGGATACGGACTCGATTATGCAGAAAAATACAGAAACGTACCGGAGTTGTGCGTTTTGAAATCAGAGATTTACGAATAGTTTTGGAGGAGAGATAAATTGAAGAACAAAAAGAAACTAGGAGGCATTGGCTTCTATCTGATGATTCTCTTTGCAGTAGCACTGCTGGTAATGGCATTTATGCCTGGAGCGTCAGAGTCCTCCGATGTTAAGTATTCTGATATCATCGATGCAGCAAACAAAGGCGAGATCGTAGGTGTACTTCTCGATAGTGAGAAGGCAATCATTATTGCCGAGCTGTCAGTAGAGCAGGATGGAGGGATCAAGTATTGGACTGCAGCTATACCTGCAGACCTTACCACCGGTTCTCAGAGAGTACAGCAGCTGCACGAGGATGGCAAGATTCAATATTTTGCAGTCAAGAGACTGAATACTATACCTGAGTGGGTTTCATATGTTGTGCCCGCAGTATTTGCAGTGGGACTGTTCCTGCTGATGATGTTCTTCATGCGCCAGAGCGCCGGATCCGGCACCAAGAGCGCCATGGACTTTGGCCGCAGTACTGCCCGTATGGCCAAGGACCTTAAGAAGAAGGTTACCTTTGACAGCGTAGCAGGAGCCAATGAGGAGAAGGAGGAACTGGCAGAGGCTGTAGAGTTCCTCAAAAATCCTGCCAAGTATACGGAGATGGGAGCCAGGATCCCCAAGGGATTCCTGTTGGTGGGCCCTCCCGGAACAGGTAAGACTCTGCTGGCAAAGGCCGTAGCAGGAGAGGCAGATGTGCCCTTCTTCTCAATCAGCGGTTCCGACTTTATGGAAATGTTTGTGGGTGTTGGAGCTTCCCGTGTCAGGGATTTGTTCAACCAGGCCAAGAAGGCTGCTCCCAGCATTATTTTTATAGACGAAATTGACGCCATTGGCAGACACAGAGGTGCCGGACTTGGTGGCGGACATGACGAGAGAGAACAGACTCTTAACCAGATGCTGGTTGAGATGGATGGATTTGAGCAGAACGAGGGAGTCATTGTAATGGCAGCCACAAACCGCCCTGACATACTTGACCCTGCTCTGTTGCGCCCCGGTAGATTTGACCGCCGAGTGGTGGTTGGATACCCCGACGTCAAGGGCCGTGAGGAAATTCTGGCTGTTCATGCCAGAAATAAACGACTGGGCTCCGATGTAGATTTGGAAGAGATTGCAAAGAACACCCAGGGCTTTACGGGAGCAGATCTGGAGAATCTGCTCAATGAGTCCGCACTGCTGGCTGTTCGCAACAACCGTAAGTTTATTACTATGGAGGACGTAAAGGAGGCCATCTACAAGGTTATGATGGGCCCCGAGAAGAAGAGCCGTGTAGTCAGTGACAAGGCCAAGAGGCTCACTGCCTATCACGAGGCAGGCCACGCCCTCATTGTTAAGATGGTTTCTTCCTATCAGAAGGTAGACAGAGTTACTATTATTCCCGCAGGAATGGCAGGAGGCTACACCTCTTTCCGACCTGAGGAGGAGAAGGACTACTACACATACAGCGATTTCATGGAGTCTATTAAGGTTGCCTTGGGAGGCAGAGCTGCCGAGCAACTGGTACTGGGGGAGGTTTCCACCGGTGCAGGCAACGACCTCAAGCAGGTAAACAGCATGGTCCGCAATTTGATTTTCAAATACGGCATGAGCGAGAACTTCGAGAATATGATTTTCGGCTCCGAGGGAGACGAGGTGTTTATCGGCAAGGACTTTGGAACCGTCAGGAACTACAGCGAGGAGACCGCCCGCATCCTGGACAACGAGATCAAGGACATTATTCACAGGGTATATGGTGAGGTCCTGGAGTTGCTTGAACAGAATATCGATAAGCTCCACGCACTGGCCGGAGTTCTGATTGAGAACGAAAAGGTGGATGCCGAGGAGTTCGAGGCCATCTTCTCCCAGGGTATGGAGTACTACAACCGGGTCAAGGAGGCCAAGCAGGCAGCCAGAGATGCTGCTGCAAAGCAACCCGAGACTGAGGATAATGCAGAGAATACTGATACAGTTGCCGAGGATGAGGCTGCAAAGAACGAAAAAGAGGATACAGAGGTTACAGGTGAAGAGAATTAAGGCCATTTCGGCACTTGTTGTCATTGGAACCCTGATAGCAGCTGTGCTTGCAGGTTGTTCCACAGGAGGGCTCAGCTACAAACCACAGGACTATATTACCAAGGTCGGTGAATATACCGGCCTTGTGGTCGCTCTCGGCGACACAACTGTTACGGACGAAGAGGTGGAGGAGGCCATATACTCCGCCCTGTCTGACTTTGCAGAGACAGAGGATGTGACAGAGGGCACAGTAGCGTCTGGAGATACTGTGGTTATGGACTTTTCCGGTTCTGTGGATGGACAAGTCTACGATAATACTGTGGCCAAGGACTATGTATACAAGCTGGGCAGTGGCACTCTGCTGACTGGCATTGACGATAGCCTGTATGGCAAGACCATAGGGGAGAGATTTGCAGTCAATGTCGAGTTGCCGGAGGACTATTACGACGCCGGTCTGGCAGGCAAAACTCTGACCTTGGATGTTGTGATTAAAGTCAAGAGAGTTACCACATTTCCTGAGCTTACCGACGAGTTCGTAGCGGGACTTAAGGCCGCCGAATTCTCAACCGTTGTCGGGATGAAGCAGTACTTCAGAGATCAGTTGGAAGCAGACAAACTGTTGAGTGCCCAGGAGGCACAGCTGGAGGAACTGTGGGCCAAGGTTGTGGACAACTTTGAGTTGTCGGGCCTGCCCGGAGATGCAGTGGACGCATATGTGGATGCACTGGTGGCAGAGGCAGAGGCTGGAGCACAACAGTACGGAGTAACATATTTGAATATGCTGTCATACATGGGATTTTCCTCGGATGCTGAGTTCAAGGAGTATTGTGTCAAGAATGCAGAGGAGACAGTGAGAGAGGATGTGGTATACTACTACATCATTCAGGCAGAGGATATTCAGCATACCAAGAGGGAAGCAAAGCAGTTTGCCAAGGAAAACTTCTCCGAATACGGATATTCATCTGCAGAGGAATTCCTGGAGGAATACGGTACAGATTACATTATCGAGTACATGAATATGTCAGCTCTGTGGGATTTTCTTGAGGAAAACAACACCCTCCAAGGTCAGAAATAATACTCCGTTAGTCCGAGCACTTTGAGTATTTATTTTTAAATATAATTATGATAAAATACTGCGATAGTCGTCCTGTACGACATCACAGAGATGAAAGGAACACCAAATGAAGAAGCTTACTTGCGTTATTTTGTGCCTTGCAATGCTTGTATCCTTTGCAGGATGCGGCCAGGCAAAATACTATACAGATGGCTACATTAAGACAGCAGGCTCATATACCGGCCACGCTGTTACAGTAGACGAGACTCTGGCAGAGCACACCATGCGATACCAGTTGGGCTCTTATGCTAACGCCTCTACCACCAACAAGCTTGAATGGATCAAGATTGAAGAGGAGAAGACAGAGGACAAAACTAAGGACGTTACTACGGACGTTACAACAGACGCTACAGCGGATGTTACAACAGATGCTACTGCAGATGTGACAACGGACGCCACAACCGATGCGGATTCCACTAAGGCTGCTGATGCTAAGGATAAGACCACCTACACAGACGAGGAATTGACAGTAACCATGGATGACATTATCACCATGGACTTCACCGGCTATATAGATGGCAAGACCTTTGACGGCGGCACAGCCAAGGACTACGTCTACGTTATGGGCAGCTACACATTCATCGACGGATTTGATACCGGCATGAATGGACAGAAGTTGGGCGAGGAGTTCGAACTCAAGCTCAAGTTCCCCGATGACTATAGCTCCAAGGACCTGGCTGGTAAGGATGTAACATTTAAGGTTACAATCAAGGGCAGAGTCAGCGTTCCCACTACAGACGAGAATGTTAAGAAGTATTTGAAGGACTACCTGGGAGTTTCCACAGTTCAGGAACTCAAGGACTACGTTGTCAAGGAGATGTACCTCTCTGCTGTTCTGGACGAGATTGTGGCAGATTACGAACTTTCCGCTGATGGACAGGCATTTGTCGATGAGTACATTGACTACTACGAGACACAGATTCAGTCCATCTATACTCAGTACTCCTCCTATGAGAGTATGGGAATTGATTCCTTCGACGCAGCTTGTCAGTTCTATACCTATTATTATCTTGTGGGTACAGCATACGACTGGGCAGCATTCCAGGAGTACATCAACCACAACTGGAAGATGAACTTCATCCTCTTTGACATAGCAGACAGAGAGGGTCTGGTAGCAACCGACGCAGATATCAAGCAGTACGCTAAGGACGAAATTGAAAAAGATACTCAGGGTTCCTACGAGAAGAACTACGGCATCACTTCCTGGAAGGGCTACCTGAACTACTTCGGTACCACCTATGTTCAGTTTATAGCCACCCTTGATAATAGCAGCGACGATATCTATCAGCTGATTCTGAGCGGCAACTCCTATGAGTTAGTAAAGGACGAATAATCCAACATAAACGCTGATACATAAAAAGAGACCGACTAGGCTAATAGCCTGGTCGGTTTTTTTATGTAGGGCAGGGCCCTGATTTTAATGGCCAATGCTCAAACTACGTACAACAGGATTGTAAAAAACTGCAGCAACGAGCCAAGCACTACAAAGATATGGAATACAGAGTGCATAAACTTCTTTTTCTTACCCACGTTATACAGCACTGCGCCTATGGTGTAGGAAACACCTCCCAGGAACAGGAACCACATGCCGGGTACAGTAACGGCCTCCAATGTTGCTTTTAGGGCCACAATAATCATCCACCCCAGTGAAATATAGCAGACCATAGAGAATACCTTGAAGGACTTTAGGTCAATAGCATTCAATGTAACAGCTACCGCAGAGATGCCCCAGATTAGGCCAAAGAGCACCCATGCCAGTACAGGGTGGGCGGGACGAATGCCTGCCAATAGAATGGGTGTGTAGGTGCCTGCAATGAGCAAATATATGGTGCAATGATCCAAAATTTGCATTACTTTTTTTGCAGTGCCGGGGCGCAACCCGTGGTAAATACTGGACATAGTATACAGGATGATCATGCTGGCCCCGTAGATAGAACTACCCACCACCGCCCAGGGGTTATGGTGAACAGCTGAGAAGACCACGCACAGAACGCAGGCCAATATGCCAAAAGCTCCCCCCACGATATGGGTTACCATGTTAAATATTTCCTCGCCTTTGGAATAATTTGGCAAAATTCGATCAGACAATCTCGTTCTCGACATAATATAGTCTCCAATACCAGATGATATAGTGCTGATATCATAAGACATATAGAGGATAGTGTCAACATCCAAAACATAGTAATTTTCCGTTAAAATAGTCCTGCCCAAAATGACTACTTTGTGATATTATATTAAATACCAATACTGTGGCTTTTGTGAGGATATATGACTCTTACCGGCAACTGCATTAAAGACAGCCATATTGTAGATAGCGCTACAGTTGTGGTTGATGACCCGGATTTGTCATTTCATGACCAATTAGAGCGCGGCCTCTTGGAACTTTGTCGGATTCTACACCTAACTACACCCATTTGGATGAAGAAAAACACCGTACAGTTGTCTGCCATTGCTGCAGTTATTTTTGATAGAGATCAGTTTATAGATTCGGACGATTTGAGGATAGATAGATTTGAGGTGCGGTTGGAACGCTGAACCGCCTGGAGATTGGCTTATTGGTAGGTCGAAAGAAAGGAAAACTTATGTTTAATATTGGAGACCACGTTGTATATCCTCTCCACGGCGCCGGTACAGTTGTGGGGATTGAGAATATGGAGGTAATGGGCACCGCTCAGGATTACTACGTTATCAACATTCTCGTGGGCAACTTGACTGTTCGCGTTCCTACGGCCAACGCAGAGCGGATTGGTATTCGCTATACTGTGGACAAAGCTACGGCTGATGCAGTGTTTGAGTTTATGCGCAGTGGCAGTGTGGAAGAGGATACATCTGCTAACTGGAGCAAAAGATACAAGGAAAATATGGACAGAATTGGCACTGGGGATATTTGCCAGGTGGCCAATATTGTCAAGGCTCTGACCCTTAGAGACCGCCGCAAGAGCTTGTCTACAGGTGAGCGCAAGATGCTGGGAACAGCACGTCACATACTGGTCAGCGAGCTATCCTTTGTACTCGATGAGGACGTTCGGTCCCTTGAGGAACGTCTGGTTGACTCTATCAAGGCTGCAGATTGAGGTGGCAGACAGTATGGTTGTTGCGATAATTGCAGCCGGTGGCAGCGGAACCCGTATGGGCTGCGATAAGCAGCTGATGACTCTGGCAGGCAAGCCGGTAGTGGCCATGTCAATGCAGGCATTTCAGGACAATCTGGGTATCGACGCCATTGTGGTTACCACAGCAGTCGACCGCAAGGAACATATCATTTCCCTGGCGCATCAATACAATATCACAAAACTGGTTAAGGTAGTTCCGGGAGGCGCTACTCGCCAGGAGTCTGTTCGCAACGGTTATTTGGCTGCAGCAGAACTGCAGCCCACCAAGGTGCTGGTTCACGACGGGGCCAGACCTTTTGTTTCCCAGGAATTGATCAGCAACGTGTTGGAGGGCCTGGACAGGGCGGGAGCAGCTGTTCCCTGTGTGGCTGTCAAGGACACTATTAAGATAATGGGCCCAGAGGGCTATGTAGTCGGTACTCCTGACCGTAGCACACTTATGGCTGCTCAGACACCTCAGGGCATGAGGGCAGAGGTTGCTGCTCTGGCATATGGTACATGCTTTGACGCCGCTGCCACCGACGATGTGACTTTGGCAGAAAGGGCCGGCGCCCAGGTGCTGATTACACCTGGAGAGTATTCCAATATTAAGCTCACAACTCCAGAGGATCTGAGGATATTTCCCGGAGATGACGGCAGGATATATTGCTGTGGTTTTGGACAGGACAGCCATAGGTTCGCTTCAGAGGGGACTCAGGGAGAATTGGTTCTCTGCGGTGTTACTATTCCCGATCATACGCCCATGGAGGCAAATAGCGATGGAGATGTAATTCTCCACGCAGTGACCAATGCGATTTCAGGTATTACCGGAGTAAATATTTTGGGAGCCAAGGCTGACAAACTCTGTTTAGAGCAGGGCATCAAGGACAGCAGCGTATACCTCAAGGCCGCACTGGAACACATGGACAAGGCAGAGCTGGTATCTATTTCCATGTCTGTTGAATGTCTGAGACCCAAGTTGTCGCCTTATATTACCGATATGAAGCAACGACTGTCAGAACTGACAGGATTGCCCACGGAACGCATTGGCATTACTGCGACTACCGGAGAGGGCCTGACAGATTGCGGCAGAGGCCTGGGCATAGAGGTGCTGGTTGTTGCAACAGCTAGGCTCTTATGCTAAAATCTACTGATAATTTTTGTGGTTAATACTGAGATAATAGAGGAAAATATTATGGCAGAGTTTAAGAAAAACGACCAGATTACGGGCATGAATACTGATTTTGCCCAGTGGTATACAGACGTGGTGGTTAAGTCCGAGATGGTCAGCTATTCCAATGTCAAGGGGTGCGTCATTCTGAGACCTTATGGCTACGCTGTATGGGAGAATATCCAGCGCATTCTGGATGCCAAGTTCAAGGAGTTGGGCCATGAGAATGTAGCTATGCCTATGTTTATCCCCGAGAGCCTGCTCGACAAGGAGAAGGATCACGTTGAGGGATTTGCCCCTGAGGTAGCATGGGTTACCCATGGCGGTTCAGATAAGCTCCAGGAGAGACTGTGTGTCCGTCCCACATCTGAGACACTATTCTGCGACCACTATGCAGAGATTATCCACTCATATAGAGATCTTCCTAAGCTTTATAATCAATGGGTTTCCGTTGTTCGCTGGGAGAAGAATACCCGCCCCTTCCTGAGAACTCGCGAGTTCTACTGGCAGGAGGGACACACTGCCCACGCATCTGCAGAGGAGGCCGAGGCAGAGACACAGCGCATGCTCAATGTCTATGCAGACTTCTGCAGAGATGCTCTGGCTATCCCCGTTATCAAGGGACAAAAGACCGACAAGGAGAAGTTTGCCGGCGCCAGAGCCACATACACCATTGAGGCTCTGATGCACGATGGTCAGGCGCTGCAGTCAGGTACATCCCATGACTTTGGCGATGGTTTTGCCAAGGCATTTAACATTCAGTTCGCAGACAAGGATAACCAGCAGAAGTACGTTCATCAGACATCCTGGGGAATGTCTACCCGTATTATCGGAGCAATTATTATGGTTCACGGCGACAACAACGGTTTGGTACTGCCTCCTGCAGTTGCTCCCATTCAGGTGGCTATTGTGCCCATCCAGATGCAGAAGCCGGGCGTGGCAGACAAGGCCAAGGAGCTGGAGGCCACACTCAAGGCTGCAGGCTATAGAGTTCGTACTGACCTTAGCGATAAGATGCCTGGTTGGAAGTTCTCCGAGTATGAGATGAAGGGCGTACCTCTTAGGATTGAGATTGGTCCCAGAGATATAGAAAATAATTGTTGCGTCATTGTCCGCAGAGACAACGGAGAGAAACAGAGTGTTTCTCTGGACAATCTGGCAGAGACAGTAGCCAAGACACTGGCCCAGGTTCACGACGGTATGTATGCCAAGGCACTGGCCCATATGGAGGAGCACACCTTCTCCGCCACAGATATGAATCAGATGAATGACATCATCAGCACACATCCCGGATTTGTCAAGGCGATGTGGTGTGGAGACAGAGCCTGCGAGGACAAAATTAAGGAAATGACAGGCGCCACATCCAGGTGCATCCCCTTCCAGCAGGAGCACGTAGGCGACACTTGCGTATGTTGCGGCAAGCCTGCTGCTAAGATGGTTGTCTGGGGCAGAGCATATTAGTGCACACTGCAGAATAAATCGACGATTTTTACTAAAACTACCTCTGAATAGTACAGGAGGTAGTTTTTATATGAAGAAATATTTGGCAATAGTTTTGTCTACATTGGCAGTATCAGTGGCGTTAATTATGAGCGCAACCGCTGTGGCAGAGGTGCAGAATGATACCGAGGACAATACTGCAGTTGTAACCGCAGATGTGCTCAATATCAGAAACGGCTGTGGAATGAACTTCGATGTAATCGGCACATTGAATCAGGGCAGTATTGTGCAGGTGCTGGGGGAAAGCAAGGGTTGGCTAATGGTCTATGTGCCTGAGACAGGTATGGTGGGTACAGTGGAGCAAACCTATGTTGATACTGGGGTAAATACCTCGGGAGATGATCAGGAAACTGAATTTAAGCCTGGGGAGGAAGAGCTAAAATTGTTATCCCTGGTAAATGAGGTGCGAAACCAGGCCGGTCTGCCTGATTTAACTCTGGACGAGAGCCTTTGTCACATTGCTCAGCTCAAGGCCAGGGATATGGCTGATAACAACTATTTTGGACACATATCTGAGACCTACGGTAACCCATTTGAGATGATGACTGCATATGGCATCCACTTTGGAGCTGCCGGCGAAAATATTGCCGGAAATTCATCAGTGGACCAAGCGTTTGAGTCCTGGACCAGTTCGGAGGAGCATATTCGCAACATCGTCAGCGACAGCTACAACAAATTGGGCATCGGAATAGTGGCAGATGAGGCCTACGGACAAATCATTGTCTTGGAGTTTACAGACTGACTTTTCCAAACGTCACATACCATATTGAAAACTCGCCCCGATCTACTTTGAGGTCGGGGTTTTGCATGGCTTGTCCTGATTGCAGGTTTGGTGCTATAATAACACTGGTTATTAATGTTTACCCCTGCAAATGGGGGAGGAGGTACGATGCGACGTTTTTCTAAGCTAGTTGCTGTTTTGCTAGTGGTTGTTAGCATGGCTCTTATGATAACTTCGGCACCTATTGTCTCAGCAGCAACTCCAGTGCTCAAGGTGGGCATGGAGGGTGACGATGTTTTAGACCTTCAGCAGAAGCTTAAGGCCTTGGGTTATTTTGACTCGGAGTGTACCGGATATTTTGGTGCTGTTACCGAGGCGGCAGTTAAAGCCTTCCAGACCGAATACAACCTGTCTGCAGATGGTATTGTAGGCAACGATACCTATAGGTTGCTGGCCAGCCTCACAGCCGATTCATTTATAGAAACATTGGAGATAGTCCAGGGTATATATACCAGGGCTGAGATTCTCGAAATACAGCAGCTGCTGTACGATTTGGGATTCCTGTCTGTAGAGCCTACCGGCTACTACGGCGAGATTACTATCGATGCCGCCAGACGGTATCAGAAGAAATACAACCTCACGGTGGATGGCATAGTAGGACGAAACACACTTTCCTCTATGCGCAAGATCGTAGCCAGCCGCAGCGACCCAACCGGCAGCATGTATATTTACGACTGGTGGAGTGAGGCACAGTACATATTTGGCATTGGAGACAGAGCCGTTGTTACTGACGTCGCCACCGGGATTAAGTTTACAGTTATGAGGACTTATGGTTCTAACCACGCCGATGTAGAGACAGTTTCTGCATCCGATACCGCTAAGTTCCGTTCTTGCTATGGCGGCAGAGACAGCTGGGAGCGCAGGGCTATTGTTGTAGTAGTTAACGGCACAACCATGGCAGCCTCCATGAATGGCTATGCCCATGCAGGAAGCGATTCTGCAAAGGATGGCGCATGGGTCAGCTGGAGAAGTGGAGATTATGGTGCAGGAACAAATCTTGACAGGATCAAGGGCAATAATTTAAACGGCGTGTTCTGCATACACTTTAAGAATAGTACTACCCATGGTACAGGCTTGGTTTGCAAGTTGCATCAGGCATGCATCAAGCAGGCGGCCTCATATATTGCAGCACAGGATTGGTAATGTAACAACATGAATAAACACAAGAATCTACTCCCCCTATACATCTTAGGTTTATTGACGGCTGTCGTGTTGGTGGCAGTCGATATGGCCTTGGTCATTTTGGTTGGCATATGCGTAACTATGGGAGTAGAGGATCCTCTCAAGGTATTCTCTGAGCTGATCAAGTTGGCTGGCAATCTACTGTCCAGGAGCATTGGTTCTATCAAACTTCCTATTGGCCTGTTGGCAGCAATAGGTGTGTTGGTGATTCTTGCCGTGGCTGCATTTTTTATCGGTGGATACTTTAAGAGAAATTCGGACATTGTCAAGATCAAGACCTACGATAAAAACAAGAACACCCAGTCCCTTGGGGGAATTGTGGGCGTCAAGAGACCCGAATTGACCAACTTCTGGGTGGGGGCGGCTCGCATCTATCCCCGAGCATTGGCAGTTACTATGATGTCAGCAGGTACTCTGATAGCATTTATGGCTATGTCTGTTCTGGCAATTATACCTACGGTGACCGTTATTTCCAGGAGTGGCAGCATCAAGGGGTTCCAGCTCATCCTGTCATCCATTTTGGCGTTGATCAGTGTGTGGGTAGTTCTGCTGGTATTTGTATTGATCAAGATATACATTATCGGCCTCTACAAGGGTATGGTAATGTATTCCAACAAGTTTATACGTAAATCTATTAATTCCGTCAACACCTCTTTCATGCGCAGGTACACGGATTACCTCATATTAACGGTTATTTACGTGATTATCAGGGCAGTGTTGCTGTGGGTATGCTCCGCATTCTCGGTACAGCTGGCCAGGGCAAACGTTATGCCGGAGATTTATATTCTGGATGGCTTGCTCAAAGTTGGATATCTGTTGCTGGTTAACCGCATGAGTATCGGAGAACAGTGATGGACTCCCTCAAGGGACGCATAGTCGATATAGTTTTTCAGGGTGAGGATACGGGATATGCAATAATCCGTATTTTTGCCGAATCAGGAGAGGCATGTGTGCTGACAGGCACCATGCCTTTAATCAATTGCGGAGAATACATCGAGGCTACAGGTAATTGGGTTGAGCACCCGGTTTACGGCCGTCAGTTTAAGGTCCAATCCTATGAAAAGACCCTTCCACAGTCGGAAGATGACGTATTGGTATATCTTTCCTCGGGAGTGGTCAAGGGCGTAGGCAAGGCACTGGCCCGCAGAATAGTCCGCCAATTTGGCGAACATACCATGGACGTGATAGTGGAACAGCCTGATAGGCTGGCAGAGGTCAAAGGCATCAGTCTGAGCAAGGCCAGGGAAATTTCAGAGAGCTTTGTGGCCCAGAGAGCCATGCAGGAGGTAGTAACTTACTTTGCCCAGATAGGGCTCAGCGCCAACGTGGCCTACAAAGTGTATAACAGCCTGGGTGCACTTTGCCTGCCGTTGGTTCAGACCAACCCCTATATATTGGCAAATCCCGAATACAAAATAGGATTTAGGCACGTGGATCAAATTGCGGCTCAGATTGGGTACGATATGGATTCCCCAAACCGTATGGAGGCGGCACTTCGTAACTGCCTGTCCGCCATGTCCATGAACGGCCACACCTGCTTGGAGGATCACAGCCTTATAAACACAACAGCAGACATGCTGAATGCAGATCCTGAATGCCTGCTGCCTGTGCTGGAGAACATGTTGTCTGCGCGCAAGCTAATTGGTCTTGATATAGATGGACATCGACGTATATATTTGCCAGATCTGTACAACGCAGAGATGGGTGTGGCCAAGCGTCTGCTGGAACTGGTGCCTGCTGAATTTCCCGACACTGAGATACTGGAACGTAGATTGGGCCGTATGGTGGGCAACTCATTCCTGTGTGGTGCAGAACTATCCGATGAACAGCTGTCGGCAGTGGAGAGTGCCATCTGCCGTGGCGTTACGGTCATTACCGGCGGCCCGGGAACAGGCAAAACAACAACTATTCGCTGCATGGTAGAGCTGTTCGAGGGTAGTGGTCTGGTGGTGTCACTGGCTGCACCTACTGGACGAGCAGCCAAGAGAATGACTGAAACATCAGGAGCAGAGGCAAAAACAGTTCATCGCATGCTGGAAATCAGCTATACAGATCAAACTAAGACAAGGTTTGTATTTAACAGAGATCGCAACAATCCGTTGGATGCAGATGTTGTAATAGTCGACGAGATGTCGATGATGGACATCCAGCTGATGGAGGCACTATTGGTGGCCATTAAGCCCGGCTGTCGTCTGGTTTTGGTAGGAGATGCCGACCAGCTGCCCTCAGTTGGTCCGGGCAAGGTTTTGCAGGATATAATGGACTCTGGCATATGCCCTGTGGTTTATCTGACTCAGGTGTATCGTCAGGCTGCAGAAAGCATGATTATTACCAATGCCCACCGAATAAACCAGGGAGAAATGCCCATATGTAACGTGAAGGACAAGGACTTTTACTACATACCTGCCCACAGTTCGGAGACGCTTTACGGAAAGATAATTACGCTATGCAAGGACAAGCTGCCGGCCACCTTTGGCTTTAACCCAGCTACGGATATTCAGATAATTACTCCTACCAGGAGAGGGGATGCCGGTGTAGCAGAGCTGAACAAGGTGCTCCAGCAGGCCCTGAACCCCAAGGCACTCCACAAGACCGAACGAAAAATGGGAGACGTGGTATTCCGTGTTGGTGACCGGGTTATGCAGAACAAAAATAACTACGACATGGAGTGCTACAGGGTTGGCCAAATCGAGGCGGAGTACGGAGTATATAACGGAGATCTGGGTACTATAAGGGAGATAAATAACGCCTCCGGAACTATTACAGTGGAGTTAACCGATGGGAGATTCTGCTCCTATGATCATTCCAATATAGAGGAGTTGGAGCAGGCCTTTGCTACGACGGTGCACAAGAGCCAGGGCAGTGAGTTTCCCTGCGTTGTGCTGGTTCTGTTTGGTGGGCCTCGTATGCTGCAGAACCGCAATTTGCTGTACACGGCAGTTACCAGAGCTCGTAAATTGTTAGTGGTGGTGGGCCTTCAGGAAACAATGGCCACCATGGTGAGAAACAAGTCCAAATCTGAAAGGATGTCTTCTCTGAGAGAGATGCTGGAGAAATAACTTGCAAAACAAGTTTCAAAATACTACTTGACGAACCCCAATTTATATTGTAAGATAAGCGAGCTGGTTTTGAGGGAGTATAGCTCAGCTGGGAGAGCACCTGCCTTACAAGCAGGGGGTCACAGGTTCGAGCCCTGTTGTTCCCACCAGAAAAGCACTTGCGATTGCAGGTGCTTTTTTATTTTGTTTATGTTTGCCTTTGGCACATCCAGACATAAAACGCGACCCACTTTCCACCTGTGTATGAAGGGCAATTAGAGGACATGGCTTTTAAATATTTGTACATATTTCGTCACTTTTTCTTAATAAATTGTTTACACTTTCCTTCGATGGTGCTAAAATAGCCTAGGTATTGAAAACACAGTCATACTTATGGAGGGACAAATGAGTACAGGTAAGGTAAAGTGGTTTAATGCAGAAAAGGGCTACGGATTTATTACTTCCGATGAGGGCACAGACGTTTTTGTGCATTTCTCTTCTATCAACGTAGATGGCTTCAAGACTCTCAACGAGGGTCAGGCAGTTACATTTGATGTAGAGAGCGATGCCCGTGGGCAGAAAGCAGTCAATGTAACACCTGTCTGAACACACTCGTATACATACGAATTAAAACAAAGGAGAGCGTAATACGTTCTCCTTTATTTTATGTTATTCTTCTACTCTTACTCGTTTTTCCAGCAGAGAAACCAGCAAGTACATTATTGTACATTCTATGGCCAGGATAAGCACTGTCCCCATGACCAGATCCATCTTAAACACCTGACTGCCGTACACTACCAGATATCCAAGGCCCGCCCGGGATACCAGGAATTCACCTACTATTACACCTACCCAGGACATACCCACGCTGACCTTCAGGGAGTTCACTATGGTAGGAATATTGGCCGGAATAACCACCTTGGTCAGCAGCCCCATCTTGGTTGCGCCCATAGAGCGCAGCAACGTCAGAGTGGCCTCGTCGGTATGGATAAAGCCATTTAGTACTTCCATAATGGTGACTACAACGGAGATGGCAATTGTAATGGCAATTATAGATGTGGGCCCAGCGCCAAACCACACAATGAACACAGGACCCAAGGCAATTTTGGGCAGGCTGTTCAGCACTACCAGATAGGGTTCTAATACCTGTCTGGCAAATGGCCATGCCCATAGGCAAATGGCAATAAAAACACCCAGTGCCGTCCCCAACAGGAATCCCAACACCACTTCGTATGTGGTGACCCAAATGTGGTACCACAGTTCACCGTCCATAGCCAGAGAAAAGATGCTGTCCATCATTCGAAGGGGACTGCTCAGGATAAAGCTGTTAATCCATCCCATGGTGCCACCTAGCTGCCACAGTCCCAGAAAGGCTATAATAATTGCTATTTTGCAGATAATTATCAGGCTACGCCTGCGTCGAATGGCGCTCAGATATGACCGCCTTTCCGAAGAGACAGATTCAACTTGTTTTCTCATGTTCCAGCTCCTCTCTTAGTTTGTGAAAATAATCCTGGAATCCAGGGTCCTGCCTGCGCTCCGAAGGGATTAACTCCCTGGGATACTCAATACGCACGGATGCCGTAACTTTGCCAGGATGTCCCGTCATTACATATACCTGGTCGGAAACGCTGATGGCCTCAGAGATATCGTGGGTGACCAGTAAGGCCGTCTTCTTCTCCCTGCGAATAATGGAATATATGTCATCAACAACCTTGAGTCGGGTCTGATAGTCCAGAGCCGAAAAGGCCTCGTCCAATAGCAGAATGTCAGAACCGAACACAAGAGTGCGGATCAGGGCAACCCGTTGACGCATCCCACCGGACAACTGTTGTGGATATTTGTTTTTGCTGTCTCCAAGACCATAGGTGTCCAGCAATCTTGAAGCGTAGGCTCTGGTGGCTCCGTCTACTTTGTGGTGAAGTTCAGGACCCAACAGCACGTTGTCCATAACTCTTCGCCAGGGGAACAGGCAGTCCTGCTGAGGCATATAGCCCACGTTGCCATTTATGACCATTTGCCCTACGCCGTTTTGATTCATGCCGGAGATGGCCGACAGTAGAGTGGATTTGCCGCAACCTGATGGGCCGATTATGGACACAAACTCCCGATCTTCTATATCTATATTCACACCCGTTATTGCCCGAACCTCCCGGTCAGGGGTCTGGTAGCTTAGATCAAAGTCTCTGATACTGACTCTTTGCACCGAATTACACTCCTTTATTTGAAATATACATTAATCTATTCTGCCGACAAATTTCTGTGAAAACTATTAGCCATTGCGGTAGTCATATTTTTCTCGGGGATGCATATCTAATAGAGGGCCTGCTTAGTTGGAATATCAGACATTGGAGGATACATAGATGGAAATAATCAAAGAAACATTTAATTCGTACAGGGAAATAGGCAGGGAAACCTTGCAGGCAAAGGTGGAAAATGACTGCATAGTGCCAGATGTAAAGCCCGACGTTGCCGAAATTGTTCTGGCTACCAGTTCGGTGACCCAAATGAACGCGAGACCCTACACCGACAGGGTAGTAATCAGTGGCCAAATAACTTACAGAGTAATTTACGCAGATGAGAATGGGGGCTATGACAGTATGGCCGTCCCTGGAGACTTTACCACAACGGTATGGGTTCAGGGGGCATCTCCCGATAGTATTTGTCTCCTCAATGGAACAACTGTTAGTACAGAGTGTGGAATAATTAACAGCCGAAAGATTAACCTGAAAACCATGGTGGAATTGAGCGTTGAGATTATGGGCAGTGAGGAGATTCAACTTTTCACAGGGGTTAATAGCGACAACAGCATGGAAATTGTCACGGAACAAACCCAGATTTTGGAAAGTGCCGGACATCTGCATTTCTGCAAGGACTTGGTATCCACTCTGGAAGCGCCCCAGGGAGGAGATATGATCGGAAAAATCCTGCATTTTGACATGTCTCCCACTGACATATCTCGTACAGTCGACTACGACAGGATTACAATTGCAGGCAATATGCGTATGTCAGTGCTATATACTGGGACAGACAGCAATACTATTATGCTGTTGGAAAGGGAAGTTCCCTTTGAAGTTCAGGAGGACAGCAAGGGGTTGTTGCCCGAAACGCTACTCAGGACTGTAATTACGCTGGAATCTCCATATGCTCAGATAGTAAATGACAGCGACGGGGAGCCCACGGTTATTGAACTGGGAGCCACTCTGTGTGTCGAGGGTCTGGCGGGAACACTTCGCACTGTGGACTACATTAAAGATGGCTATTCCATAGAACTGCCACTCAGTGCGGAGAAACAGCCCATATCCTTTATGTCGGGGATCTGGCATAGCACCGAAACTGTTAGCTTTACCGAAGAATTGATGTTGCCGGAGGCGCAGGTGGGAGAAATTGTGGGTGTATGGGCGCACCTGGACAATTTGGAAGGAACCAATCACGAAAACACCGCAGCAGTCAAGGGAAATTTGTCTGTAAATGTGCTATACACCGAACAGGGAAACAAGGGCCTCATGGGAGCGAGTTTTTCTGTTCCGGTAAATACCGCCTGGGATATGAGCAGATGCGAGGGATGTCGTGTGTGCGATGTGATCGGGAGCATCAAGAACATTTCCTGTGCAGTAAACAGTCCAGTCAGATTAGGACTTAGATTTTCAGTGGGGATGGAGATATACACCTGTAGCAGGGAAGGAATTCAACAGGTGTGTGACTTTTTAACCGATTCGCGAGGATTTCCGGCAAACTTCTCCTGCGGAATGGTAGTATACTATCCCGAAAAAGGTGAAACCCTGTGGGATGTGGCTGCCAGATATATGGTAACGGTGGAGGAACTTAAGGCGCTGAACGGCATCGACGGAAATACAATTCCTACCAGAATTTTCTTGCCCGGAAAGCAAATTATTTCCAAAGGATAACATATTACAAAACAAAACTCGATGTAACTTCGTCTATACACACAGGGACCACTTTGCATGGCCCTGTGTGTTTGACTATGGTAAAGCCATGTAGTAAACTTTCAGTAATTATTTTAGGAGTAAAGTATGTCTTCTAACAAAAAAGGTTCAGAATATAACATATTTGTAAGAGCTATTCTCAAGATGCCACGCCCCGTCAGGATCCTGTGCCTGATAGTGGCTATTTTGGTTATGATTATTTTGACCATGATTATCCTTCAATCATTCACCGGACCTGATGACATGACAGAGGACTCCACGGCTACACCCACGTCCACAGCGACAGCCACCTCAACTCCTACATCAACTCCCACAGCGACACCTACTCCGGAGGCTACAGAGGCACCTACTGAGGATCCTACATCCAGTCCTGCTCCTACCCAGGAGGCTACCCCTACCCCTACCCCTACACCCACACCTATAGTCTACGATACGTATTTCAATATGCCTGATTTTAGTACAAGGCCTATTGCCGTGGTAGTGGATAACCAGGGGAATGCCGCCCAGTATCTCAATGGCATCAGAGAGGCCCAATTGGTATACGAAATGGTTGGCGAGAAGGGTGCTACTACATTGATGTCCATATACTGGAACATGCCTGATAGCTTATCAGTAGGCAATGTGGGTGGACTCAGACACTATATGCTCAATATTGCAGCAGAACATCAGGCCGTAGTATATGGCAATGGCACCAGTGTATATGCACAGGCAGAGGTAGAGCAGAATCTATTTGGAATCAAGTGGTTTGATGCAGCCCAGGGCCAATCTCTTGCATTTACAGCTGCTGGAGGCAAGACCTTGCTCAGTTCCAGGGGAGCAATGTCGGTTATGGCTACTAACAATATCGGTACAGTTCTGGATACACCTAATCAGGTGTTCCAATATCTGGTAAGCAGCGAGGCTCCTTCATCCGGCAAGCAGGCCTATGAGGTGCTGCTCAACTACGACAAAAACTATACAGTCAGCTTTACCTGGGACCCGGACAGCCATTTGTACCTCAGGTGGAGAAACGACGTTCCCCAATACGACATGGCCACGGGGCAGCAATTGGCCACGGCTAACATTTTGGTCCTCAAGATGGAGAGCAACCTAATAACTGGAGACCCCAATGGAATGCAGGAGGTCAATATGACTGGCAATGGCATCGGATGGTACATTACCGAGGGCAAGGCACAGCAGATCCTCTGGAGCAAGGCATCCCGAGATGGTGCCCTTCAGATCAAGACTCTCTCAGGAGAGACAGTACTGCTTAACCCAGGCCAGACATGGGTATCAATTGTTCCCATGGATAGTCAGGAGTCAATCAACTAGGGAAACTACTTGCAAATCAGAACAGTATTCCGCTGAGGGATATGCCAGCAATCAACAGCCACAGAGGCAACGTAGGAGGAGTGACTTCCAACATCGCCGCCAGGGGAGGGAAGTAGAGGCAGACTGCTAAGACAGATACCGAAATCAGCGCCGCCGCCACTAACATCTTGTTGTCAAAGATATTTCTCAGTGAGAAGCGCCGTCCATCTCTGTTACAACCAAATACGTATACCAACTGGGACACGATCAGCATGGACAGGGCTGATCCGCGGCAGATGGACAGATTCCCTCCCATGTAGTCCGTAAGCACAAATATACCAACAGTACTGCAGCCAATCAGCAGACCTCTCAAGGCAATCTGAAGGGCTGTTTTTTTGTTGATTATCTGGCTGTTGGGGACTCTGGGAGGTACCTGCATCAGCTCGTTATATGTAGGCGAAAATCCCAGGGCCATAGCAGGCAATCCATCTGTAACTACATTGACTAACAGGAGCTGTGTAGGCAGCAAGGGCAGGGGGAGATTCAACATAATGGCAATAACCATTGTAAGTACCTCTCCCAAGTTTCCGGCCAGCATGTATCTGACAAAGCGCAGGATATTGCTGTATATCAGGCGGCCTTCCTCAATGGCGTGGACCAGGGTGGCAAAATTATCGTCCATGAGGCTAATTGCAGAGGCCTCCCTGGTGACATCACTGCCTCCCTTACCCATGCTGACGCCGATGTGGGCCTCCTTGACGGCAGGTGAATCGTTGACGCCGTCGCCTGTCATGGCCACGATTTCTCCGGATTGTTTTAGACTTCGCACTATGGCCAGCTTGTGGGCCGGCGTGACTCTGGCAAACACTCTGGTGGTCTTGGCGGCTACGGCCAGCTCCTCAGGGGTCATATCGTCTATATCTGCACCGGTCAATGCTCCATCTCCGGGGCGGAGCAGGTCCAGTCTGCGGCCAATGGCCATGGCGGTGCTCTTGCTGTCGCCGGTGATCATTATGGTCTTGATGCCGGCGTTGTGACATTTGCGCACCGCCTCGGCAGACTCGGGTCGGGGCGGGTCCATCAATCCCACCAGCCCCACCAGCTGCAGGTCGGCAGCAGCTATGTTCAACCTGCCGCCAGCGGGGCATCGCCCGTAGGCCAGTGCGATGACTCGGAGACCGCCCTCGGCCATGCGCCGCAACTGGACCTCAGCTGTGTACAGGTCCGCCGCAGACCTTCTACATAGGGGCATAATGACTTCGGGAGCTCCTTTGGCCAGGACTATAGTGCCGGCCCCTTTGGAGCACTTTACGGCCATATACTTCTTAGTAGAATCAAAAGGAATTTCATCTAATATTGTCAAGGGCTGAATGCCTGTAGAGGAGGCATATCTGTACAGTGCCGTCTCTGTAGGTGTGCCTTGTATCTCTCCGTTTTCTCCATAGCTTATGTTGACGCAGGACACCATAACATCCATGGCCCGGGACTCCATTTCCGGAACAAACCAGGTGTCCGATACGGACATGCGATTCTGAGTCAGTGTGCCGGTTTTGTCCGTGCATATTACAGTGGCACAACCCAGGGTTTCCACAGCTGGGAGCTTGCGCACCAGGGCCTTTCGTTTTGCCATTCGTCCAACACCCATTGCCAGTGATGCAGTGACAATGGCTGGCAATCCTTCCGGTATTGCAGCAACAGCCAGACTAACTCCCGATACAAACATGGTGTAGGCAGACTTGCCGGTGATAATGCCCAAAACTGTTACCATGGCGCACACTGCGATACAAATGGTAGCTACCACCTTGCCCAGCTTGTTGAGCTTTTGCTGGAGGGGTGTGGTTTCTCTGTCTATGTCTCTCAACATGCCTGCAATTTTGCCCATCTCTGTGGACATGCCGATGCCAGTTACCTCCATGATTGCATGC
This sequence comes from Clostridia bacterium, assembly GCA_017501105.1. Lineage (GTDB taxonomy): Bacteria > Bacillota > Clostridia > RGIG7378 > RGIG7378 > RGIG7378. The sequence continues at coordinate 34,972 of JAFVXO010000101.1, forward strand.
CCGGCGAGCAGAGTGGTTCCCATATACAGGGTATGCCCCACGTCCTTATCTACAGACATGGATTCTCCGCTTAGCAGGGATTCGTCGGCCGCAGCTCCGGTACACTCCAAAATAACGCCATCTGCAGGAACTCGGTCCCCTGCTCCCAACATAACCACATCGCCCCGGACAATTTCTTCGGCGCTGATATTATGCAGTTGCCCTTCTCTGATTACTTTTGCGGTGGGAGTAGCCATGGCCTTGAGGGCATCCAGGGCCTTTTCTGTACGAAATTCCTGAATAAAGCCAAACAGGGCATTTACGGTGACGATGCCCAGAATAATGAAGCCCTGCACTCTATCCCCCAGGTATATTGAAATGCCGGCGGAAATCATTAAAATGATTATCATTACGTCACAAAATTGGGACAGTAGCACCAGCAGCAGATTTCGCTTCTTGGCCTCTGCCAGGCGATTTGGACCGTCGTATATGGTCCTGATGGATACTTCCTGGGTGCTGAGACCCTTGGTTTTCAATGTACTCACGTAATATGCTCCCCTTTTAGAGTTACGGGAAAGTTTATGCCAGGCAGAAAAAGAGTATGAATGGTAGGGGAGAGGGGAGAAGTAAGAGGGGAGAGGGGAGAAGTAAAAGGTAAGAGGTAAGAGGTGAGAGGTGAGAAGTAAGAAGTAAAAGGTAAGAGGTGAGAGGTGGACCACTTAATCTTCATCAATTACTTGGCGCTTTTTCCCTCGTCACTCACACAAAAAATCCGTTGACACCCACACCCCTTAGTGATAATATATATCGGCTACCGCTCAGAATGGGCTTTTTAAGTGTTGCATTTTTATGGCAGCCGCCCCTATGGCGAGTCTTAAAGTTAAGGAGGTTAAGCAAGTATGTACGCAATTATTGAGGCATGTGGCAAGCAGTACACAGTCAGAGAGGGCGACGTAGTTTACATGGAGAAGCTCGGCGTTGAGGCTGGTGAGCAGGTCACATTTGACAAGGTTCTTTTTGTTGGCACAGATTCCGACAGCAAGGTTGGCGCTCCCTATGTTGAGGGTGCTGCAGTTACAGCTAAGGTTATGGACAACGTTAAGGGCAAGAAGATCATCGTCTTCAAGTACAAGCCTAAGAAGGGCTACCGCAAGAAGCAGGGTCACAGACAGCCTTTGACCAAGGTTCAGATTGAGACAATCAAGGCCTAATGACAGTTATTCGTATTTTTGTAGACGGTAACGACGACGTTCTCGGGTTTCGAGTTTCCGGACATGCGGGAGCAGGCACCGAGGGCAATGATGTGGTATGTGCCGCAATATCAGCTGTTGCATATACCATTTTAGGTTCGCTGGAACAATTGGCAGAGGTCGATATTTCCGGCGCAGTGATTAGCGATGGGCTAATGGAGTTCAGGCTACCGGGGCAATATCCCCAGGGCACACCGGATGTCATCAGTTGCATATTCGCAACTATGGAGGTGGGCTTTCAGCAGATAGTCGGCTCGTATAGCCAGTTCGCGCGAATAGAATATGAGGAGGTGTAAACCATGTTAAGAATAAATTTGCAGTTATTCGCTCATAAGAAGGGTATGGGCTCCACCAAGAACGGCAGAGACAGTGAGTCTAAGCGTCTTGGCGTTAAGAGAGGCGACGGTCAGTTCGTTTTGGCAGGCAACATCCTTGTCAGACAGCGTGGCACCAAGATCCATCCCGGAGAGAATGTTGGTATCGGTAAGGACGATACTCTCTTTGCAAAGGCCAACGGAAAGGTCCATTTCTCCAGGCTTGGCAGAGACAAGAAGCAGGTCAGCATCCTTGTTGAGGAATAATTGACACACAACGACTTTACGGGCACATCATTTGATGTGCCTTTTTTCTGCAAAGGATAGAGTATGTTCGTAGATAGAGCTAAGATTATTGTTAAGGCAGGCAACGGCGGCAACGGAGCAGTTTCATTTCATCGCGAGAAGTTTGTAGCTGCAGGAGGCCCCGATGGGGGTAACGGTGGCAGAGGCGGAGATGTAGTGTTGGTTGGAGATGATAACACCAGCACACTTATCGATTTCTCCTACCACAAGAAGTTCTGCGCAGGCAACGGCGGGAATGGCGGAGATTGCAAGAAAACGGGAAAGAGCGGCGCCAACTGCGAGATCAGAGTTCCCTTTGGCACAGTAGCCTTTGATATGGCCAC
>JAFVXO010000102.1 GCA_017501105.1 Clostridia bacterium
CAAGGCCATGATTAACTCGGTTAACGGAAAGAGAGAAACCATGGAGGCTATATTCCCCTTGGTTAAAAAGTACGGAGGACTGGTGGTTGCTCTGACTCTGGACGAGACGGGAATACCGGACACCATAGAGGGCAGAACTGCAATAGCCCAGAAAATCCTGTCCACGGCTGCAGAATATGGCATAGACAAGAGGGACATTGTGTTTGACACGTTGGCCATGACCATCAGTGCAGACAATAGTGCGGCCGCTACAACTTTGGGAGCGCTTAAATATATCAAGGAGCAGATGGGTTGCCATACGTCGCTGGGTGTTTCCAACATATCCTTTGGATTGCCAAATCGCGATGCGATTAACGGAATGTTCTTCGCCATGGCACTGGAAAACGGCCTGAGCGCCGCCATCATGAATCCTTATTCTACGGAGATGATGAAGACCTACTATGCATACAGGGCTCTCAGAGGAATGGACCCCAATTGTGCCCAATACATTGCTGAGGCCGAGAATTTTGTCACGGCGACAACTGCCAAGGTGTCCACAGCAGGAACACCGGAGCAATATGCATCGGAACTGCAGCGAGTGATAATTAAGGGTCTCAAGGACAAGGCAGGAGAGATTACCCGAGAGCTAATTGGCAGCCGGGATCCTCTGGAAATCGTAAATCAGGAAATCATCCCCGCCCTCAATGTTGTGGGCAAAGGATTTGAAGACAAGGTGGTATATCTGCCCCAGCTCTTGATGAGTGCAGAAGCCGCTAAGAGTGCCTTTGAAGTTATCAAGGCAACTCTGGCCGGAGAGTCGAATTCCGCAGGTAAGGGTCCCTTTGTGTTGGCTACAGTCTACGGAGACATCCATGACATAGGCAAGAACATAGTCAAGCTGTTGCTGGAGAACTACGGATTTAATGTGGTGGATTTGGGAAAGGATGTGCCACCGGAGACGGTGGTGGAGGCGGCAATCAAGCATTGCGCTCCAATTGTGGGCCTGTCCGCCCTGATGACAACCACGGTGCCTGCCATGGAGGAGACAATCCGTCAGCTGCGAGAGCGTCTGCCCCAATGCAAGGTGATAGTGGGAGGAGCGGTGCTCACCCAGGAATACGCAGACAAAATTGGAGCGGACAAGTATGCCAAGGACGCTATGGAAGCAGTCAGGTATGCAGAGGGGATTGTAGGGGAGAGGTAAAAAGTAATAGGTAAGAAGTAATAGGTAAGAAGTAATAGGTAAGAAGTACGGAACAAATAAGTGAAGAATAAATAAGGAGGCCATGTTCCTAGGATCGTAAAACAGATCTCCGGAACATGGCCTCCATACCTTTTACCTGTTTACAGCAGTTCTTTCCTCAGTTCCTCGGGAGACTTGGGAGAAAGGTAAGCCGGCGGAACGTCAAATACGGTCTTGGCGCCGGACATGCCCTGCTGTGCCATCCTGTATGTGGCCCTTGCATAGGCAACGATAACGCTGGCGGTAAACTCCGGGTTGGAACCCAGGGTAAGGGAGTACTCGATCATCTGCTTGGTGTCGCGATTCTCGCCTGTGACGCCTGTGCGAATAACGAATCCGCCGTGGGGGATGCCCGCGTGGTCTCTGTCCAGCTCCTCCTGAGTGATAAAGTGCACGGTGGTGTCGTAGTCGGCAAAGTAGTTGGGCATAGTCTTGATCTCGTTTTCGATGCGAGCCAGGTCAGCTCCCTCCTCTGCAACAACATAGCACTCTCTGGTGTGTTTCTCTCGGGTGGTCAGACAGGGATTTTCGCCAGACCTGACTCTATCCAGAGCGCTATCTACAGGCACAGTGTACTGCTTGCCGTCCTTAACCCCGTCAATGCGTCGGATTGCATCGGAATGGCCCTGGCTGACGCCCTTGCCCCAGAAGGTATAATCCTTTCCCTCGGGGAGAATGCAGTTGCCCAACAGGCGCTGGAGGCTGAACATGCCGGGATCCCATCCGGCGGAAATCAAGGCTACATGACCGCCCTCTTTGGCAGCGCCGTCGCAGTTGGCGAAATGCTCTGGAATCTTGGCGTGGGTGTCAAAGCTATCCACAATATTAAAAAGTTTGGCATACTTGGGACTCTGCACAGGCAGGTCTGTTGCACTGCCACCGCACAGAATGAGAACGTCGATTGCGTCCTGCATATCCACGGTCTGATCCACGTGATAGACGGGAACCTGGGGACTACGAGTCTTGAGAGTCTGGGGGTCTCTTCTGGTAAAGAATGCCACCAACTCCATGTCGGGATTCTGCCTGACGGCCATCTCCACGCCTCGGCCCAAGTTGCCGTAACCTAATATACCAATCCTGATTTTGTCTGCCATATGCCAATCCATCCTTTTCAAAAGAATTCTTTTTACATATATCACAAAATGAAGCCGATGGAAATAAACGATTATTATCCTGTGTTATTTTCGAGGAGCACTTCTACAAAAAACAACACACCCCGTGAGAGGTGTGCTGTAAGTTGTTGAATTTTGTTGACTCTTGTAGAACCAATTACTCGGGGAAGGTCTCGTCTACGGGAGCTTCCTTAGCCTTGCGGGAGAGCATGAGGTTAGTCAGGATACCCAGGATCAAGGAGCAGGCAACTGTACGCAGTGTGATCTGGCCAAAAGCGAGAGCCAGGTTGCCGATACCTGTGATCAGGATAATAGAAGCGACGAACAGGTTCTTGTTGTCTCCCAGGTCAACCTTCTGCAGCATCTTAAGTCCGGATACAGCGATGAATCCATAGAGGGCAATGCAAACGCCACCCATTACAAAGCTGGGGATAGTGGACAGGAATGCTACGAAGGGGCTGATGAAGGAGATGAGAATGCACATAACAGCTGCTGTTGTGATTGTGATAACTGAAGCATTTCTGGTAATAGCAACGCAGCCAACGGACTCACCGTATGTTGTGTTGGGGCATCCACCGAAGAATGCGCCAACAATGGAGCCAACGCCGTCGCCCAAGAGGGTCTTGTCCAGACCGGGATCCTGGAGCAGGTCCTTGTCGATAATGGTGGACAGGTTCTTGTGGTCGGCAATGTGCTCTGCAAATACAACGAAGGCAACGGGGATATATGCCATTGCGATGGTGCCGATGTATGCGCCGTTAATCTCGCCAAATGCACCAAAGGCCTTGATGAAGGTGAACTCGGGAACAGCGATAAAGCTGGAAACTGTAATCTCGCGGAACAGGTCTGCAAATGGAGTGAAGTTAACGAGCTTGAGAACTTCAATGCCGCTCAGAGAACCGATCAGAGTCAGGACAGAAGCGAGGCCATAGCCTGCAAGGATACCCAGGATAAAGGGAATCAGGCGGGACATCTTCTTGCCATATGTGGAGCACAGCATGGTGACGGCCAGAGTAACCAGACCGCACAGTATGTGCAGACCGCTGGAAGCATCGAATACGTATGCGCTAAGGCCGGAGTCATATGTGCCGGAAACCAGGTCGCCAACAGCGTTGCCTGCCAGAGACAGACCGATGATAGCAACTGTGGGGCCAATAACAACTGCGGGCATCAGCTTGGAAACCCAGTTTGTACCGCAGAGGCGGACAATAACTGCGATAATTACGTAAACCAAGCCTGCCATGGCAGCGCCCATAATCAAGCCCATATATCCCAAGCTGGCAGAAACGCCGCCTGCGAATGCTGCGAACATGGAGCCCAGGAAGGCAAAGGAGCTGCCCAGGAAAACGGGGCTACGGAATTTGGTAAACAGTTGGTATACGAGGGTACCTACGCCGGCTCCGAAAAGAGCGGCTGCTGCGGTCATGCCGTTGCCGATGATTGCGGGCACGGCGATGGTTGCGGCCATAATGGCCAAAACCTGCTGAAATGCAAAGACAAGCAAGTGCTTAAACTGAGGCTTGTCCTTGACGCCATAGATAAGGTTCATGATGTTCCTCCATTTGTTTATATTTATAATGACAGCCAACGGCTGAAATTATCGAAAATCAGCGGTCCAGCAAACAGACCCGGGTTTCGCCATCCAGCTCGGTCAACCTCACAGAGACCAACTCGCTGCGGGAGGTGGGGACGTTCTTGCCAACATAATCGGCGCGGATAGGCAACTCTCTATGTCCTCGGTCTACCAGCACGGCCAGCTGAACTCTGGCGGGCCTGCCCAGGGAGGACAAAACGGCATCCATGGCAGCTCTGGCGGTACGTCCGGTGTACAGAACATCGTCTACCAGCACCACTGTCTTGCCAACAACATCAACGGAACAATGGGATCCGCGCACTACAGGGTCAGGAGAGGCGGGAGAAAGGTCGTCGCGGTACAGGGTAATGTCCAAATCTCCAACAGGAATATCTGTGCCATCTACAGAGCGAATATGGTCAGCCAGGCGCTGAGCCAGGGGAACGCCTCGTGTCATAATGCCAAGCATAACCAAATTGTCGCAGCCGTCATTTCGCTCGATAATCTGGTGAGCCATACGAAGGAGGGCTCGATTTACGGCCTGTTCATCCATCAGTTCGGACTTAAAAAACATCTGTACCTCAACAAAAAAATAACCCTGTCGAACCGACAGGATCACGTGTTTAACCCAAAAAACAAGGAAAAATATGAGGCAATCTTGTCGGCATCTCTGCACCGAATTAAAGACTTATTTCACAGTCATCTTACAAAGAACGCCACCGTTTGTCAACGATTATTGCTATATAAAAATAGGTGTGGTAAGATTAATTGAAGCTAAGCAAAGGAGAGTTTTGCCATGAGCACAGTTCATGTAATGGATCACCCTCTCATCATGCACAAGATTAGCATTTTGAGAGACAAGAACACCGATACCAAGGAATTTCGCAAGCTGGCCTACGAGATTTCTTTGCTTATGGGATACGAGTGCACCAGGGATTTGACTTTGGTGGAGCATCCCATTGAGACGCCTATGGGAGCTACTGTTGGCCATTTTATTGACAAGCAGGTAGCTATAGTTCCCATTCTGAGAGCAGGACTGGGCATGGTAGATGCCATGTTGGAACTGGTCCCTGCAGCCAGAGTTGGACACATTGGACTTTACAGAGATCATGACACCCTGCAGCCGGTAGAGTATTACTGCAAGCTTCCCCCGGACGTAGCCCAGAGACAGGTTCTGTTGCTGGATCCTATGTTGGCCACAGGCGGCAGCGCAGCCGACTCCATCACTATGATCAAGAGGCGCGGAGCCACTAACATCCGACTGGTCAACATAATTGCAGCTCCTGAGGGTATTGCTCGAGTACAGGAGGAGCACCCTGACGTTGACATTTACGTTGGCGCTGTGGATGAGAAGCTCAACGAGATCGGCTACATCGTTCCCGGGTTGGGAGACGCAGGAGACAGACTGTTCGGCACACTGTAAGTGCCACCTTACAACAAAATACTTCAGGGCAGGGAGCATTTCCCGACCGGCGGTATAGTCCGCGAGCCGTGTCCCAGGGCACAGCAGAACCGGTTTAATTCCGGTACCGACAGTATAGTCTGGATGGAAGAGGTACATTATTCGATACTTATGCCCGTATATGTGATATGCGGGCTGTTTTTATGAGAGGGTTTGTATGAAGAACAAACGAGTAAAACAAATAGCATATATTGGAGTTTTTTCGGCCCTTGCAACGGTGGCTATGCTATTCAAGGTTCCGGTGCCATGGGCTCCTGCCTTTTACAAGTTGGAGCTGTCTGAGGTCGTATGTCTGGTGGGCGGTTACCTGCTGGGCGCACCGGCTGCTCTGGCAATTGAAATTATCAAGATTTTGATAAACTTCCTGATTGATGGAACCACTACCGCCGGAGTTGGTGAACTGTCCAATCTGCTCATGGGATGCTCCTTCGTCATCCCTGCAACCATAATCTACCGCAGGAGAAAAAACATGGTGGAGGCCATAATGGGCGTTGTGGTTGGCACTGTGTGTCTGGCTGTCTCCAGCTGCCTGCTGAACTACTTTGTACTGATACCCATGTACGCAACCCTGTTTGGCACCAGCGTAGAGGCCATTGTGGGCATGGGAAAGGTCATCTTCCCCTCCATAAACAACCTGTGGAGCTTCGTGCTTACATGTGTACTCACATTTAACATAGTTAAGGGACTGATGTCCTCGATATTAGGGTTGTTGCTCTTCAAAGCAATTCCTGACCGCATTAAAAACACACTGTAATCCTGCAATATAACAAGGGCCGACTTGAGGGATCAAGTCGGCCTATGTTTTTGTGTCAAAATCGTGGCAAGTTAGTCAATCTCAGAGGCAATAACCTGGCAGATGTCGTAGTTTTCATTGTCTCCGTTGAGACACCACATCATTACTCCGGCACACCCCTTGGAGCGGATCAGGCGGCACTTTTCAGCAGTGGCCTGCAGGTTATCCATGGCAATCAAGTCAGTAATCCTGTCCCCCTGAACCTTGTAGTAGATGGGGCAGCGGGGCGTCTCCAGCCATAGCTCATTCCAACCGGGCTCCTGGAGAACATCCTCAAGCATGCGGTAGTGCAGGGTCCTGGCCCTGGGACCCTCAAACTTGCGGCCAAAGAAGTGTCCCAAATCTGCAACGGTCAGGTCTGGAATCTCTCTCCACAGTTTGCCATAGGAAGGAACACCCACGTTCATGTGATCGTAGGGCACGCCGATTTCATGCATCTGCGCTACGCCACCATACAGGGAGGAGTAACCGTAGTTCTCATCATCGTTGGCTGTATCGTAGGGAGCCACGAAGGAATAGTTCTGGAACAAGCCCAAGTCGTAGGTCATCAGGTTCCAGAAGTCCATGAGGCCGTTAATCTCAGAAACATGGGAAGGAGAGAAGTTGGCGAGAACCTGGCCTACAGGCAATGCTGAGGATAGCAGCTTGGTGTTGCCAATGTTCTTGCGGATGACCTTGAGCAGGTTAATGAACTGCAGGATCTCCTCCTCGTTCTCGGGGTATTCCCAATCCACATCGATGCCGTCAAAGTCAAATTCCTGCAGATACTGGCCACAGGCGCGGCCCAGGCGCTCAACCTTGTCCAGGTCGGCAACTACAGTGCGGAAGCAGCCGGACTGCTGGCGGTCGCCTCCACCCAGAGACAGCATAATGGACAGAGAAGGGTTGGCTTTGCGCAAGTCGGCCAGGGCCTCCAAAACAGGGCGTACATGTTCGTCCACCAATATATCTCCCTCTGTAGGGGCCTGCTCCTTGTCGGAAGTCAGCGCACCATCCTCAGTCAGGTAGATAAAGGAATAGTCCAGGTGGGTTATCTTTAAGTTGGCCACGTCCAAGCTGCGGATTTTATCCGGAGTCAAGCCGTGACGAAATAGGTACTGAACGTGATTCATATGTCCTCCTATAATGGGGAAACTACTTCTTCTTTTTCATTACAACAAACACAACAACTCCGGCGGCGACAACTACGATTCCGCATACGCCCAGTATGATGGCGATTGTGTTTGGCTTCTTAGCGGGATCTGTCTGGGAGGGTTGGTTGTCGGGTGCCTGTGTGGGGGCATCTGTGGCCTGGGGCTCGGGAGTTGCGGTGGGCTCGGGATCCTTGACAGGTGCGTTGGCAGAAATCTTGCCGGCAGCCTGGGTAAGTGCGTCGTCACTGATGTGACTGGCTGTAGCCTTGGCCAGAGTGTAATCTGCGTCGTCGCCGTTGAGAGTCCAGCACATAGCGCCGCTAAGGCCCATCTCCTTGGCGAAATCCATCTTAACAGCAATAGCCTCTGCATCGTCATAGGTGATGTAGCCAGTAATCTTGCCCTCGCTGTTTGTCTGAATCAGGTAGGGACACTTGGCAATTTCATTCCAGTGGCGTGTCCAGGTGGGATCTTGAAGATATGGCGCGATATCCTCGTAGTAGGGCTTAGACGATTCGCCATTGACGCGCTCGCCGTGAGGAATCTCTGTGTTTTCAGGCACGATATTAGTATTTATAAGGCCAAAATATGCCAGTCCCAAAACCATGTTTTCATAGGGAACGCCAATATCAGCCAGGTTCTTAATGCCATCTCTGACGCTGCCCCAGCCAAGCTTGATGTGGTCTGCGTAGGTTTCACCCTCCTCGACAATAAAGTCCATGGGAGCGATGTAATCGTAGTTGCCCACATTGCCCAGGTCATATGTCATGACATTCCAGAAAGAGAGAGCGGCGTCAAAGTCCTGAGTCATCTTCTTGGTGAAGAGCTCGGTAAATACAGTGTCACAGGGAACTGCTGCAGTAATAACCGCGTCGGGACCCAGCTGCTCGCGCAGGATTTGGGCCATCTGGATGTAGGCCTTCATCTCCTTGCGGGTCTCGGGAACCTCCCAATCCAGGTCAACGCCGTTTAGGTTATAGTCTACAAGGAGCTGGCGAACATTCTGGGCGAAACGCTCCATGGCAGCTTCGTCAGTGGCCAGCTTGGCAAAAGCGGCCTTTTGCTCCATGTCGCCTCCACCGATGGAAACACAAATGGACAGCCAGGGATACTTGTCCTTAAGGGCGGTGAGGGCCTGGAGCTTGGCCTTGGCGTCATAGCCCATATAGTAGTGGTCGTTGAACAGGTCAAACTGGCCCTTGTTGGTGGTAATGTAGCCCAAATCGCCAAAGGCGCTCTCTGCCACATAAACAAAGGCGTAGTTGATGTGTGTCAGCTTAAGACCCTCCACGTCGATGTTGGCAATGTCCTGGGCGGACATGTTGTAAATGTAGACAACATTGCGAACAAGAGAGTTTTCTTCAGTATCTGCTGTGGCAATGATGGGTGTGCATACTGCAGAAATCAGCAGAGCCACAGTCAAAAG
>JAFVXO010000103.1 GCA_017501105.1 Clostridia bacterium
ACAACTTAAAAATGCCTCCCCTGTGTAAGGGGAGGTGGGCCGCCGAATGGCGGCTCGGAGGGGTTGTAACTTACCGAAAGGACAATCCCTCAGTCACGCTGTTCGCGTGACAGCTCCCTTTACACAAGGGAGCCTTTTTCTCAGAAAGTCGCGGAATTTGTATATACAAATTCCCTGCTCGTTATAGTGTAGGACATTTTTACATATGGTTGAACTTACACGATGCTTATAATAAAATAAAAATTAGATTTCCTACGAGTTTCATTGGGAGGCGAATTAGATATGAGCATGGACTACTACGTTTATTTAAAACACCCGGATGCGTTTTCTGCCCAATCCTTTGAACAATACTGTAGTTCTGTTGGGTTGCATATCGAACTGCATCCTTCGTTTAACCTATTAGAGGATGCCGGTTTTTTGCCAATTCGCCTTATTGACGAACGCTTCGTCAGAGATAGTAGAAATCACGACTTCTTATCCGGTTTCGAACTTTATTCTTCTAAATATCAACATGTTTTACAGCCACAGAAAAAGACAACAGGTTTCTTGCACAAAATACTCAAAGCAAAGCCTATACAAGAAACACCCTTTGATAGAGCAATTAAAGATGCCACATGGTTGATCGAGCTTCGCTGTGGCAGTGCCGATTCTTTTGAGGTGTTATTAGCATATATTTTCGGCGCATATCTTATAAAATGCTGCGGTGGAGCATTTGATGATCCTCAAACCGGGCAGTTCTATGATGATCATAACCACTTAGAAAGTGAAATTGAGGCAATAATAGCAGACTTGCTGGAACAAGGAAATACTGGCGAACTGCTTACACATGAATTCAAGGAGTGGACATAAAAGTCCGTTATGAACACCTGTACCAAAAACAGTCGCTGATGACAGCGGCTGTTTTTTTATGCAAAGGAGAATACCGACAGAGGCGGTGGAGGGGCCGGAAGGAGGGTTATGAGCCCAGGCGAATAACATGCGATGCCTGAGAGCGCTGCCAGTGGCAGGAGAAGCGAACAGGGATCGGCGCAGTGGTCGCAGAGACGAGCCGAGAAGGCGAAGGAGAAGCGGGAAACACAAGAGGCAAGGTCGTTGGCATTTCGGTATTTTGCTATGCCTTTTTAAAAGTGGAATTCAATAGATATCATTTCCTCAAAAACGATCTTTGGTGAGGAATTGAACTAAAAAGTTATATCGCAAGTGCTGCTTGACAGAATCAAGTAATATATTCTTTCATTTTACAGATTTTTTTGCTTTAATTATGTTAAGAAAAGGAGGCGACTTTTATGACAGTTGGCGAAAAAATTCAAAAATATAGAAAAAGCCTCAATTTATCACAGGAGGAACTTGGCCAAAAGTTACTTGTAAGCCGACAGACAATTAGTCTGTGGGAAAAAGATCAAACTGTTCCGACAATTGATAATTTAATGCGACTGAGTGACATATTTGACATATCAGTTGATGAAATATTAGACTCCGACAACAAAGAGCAAAATACAGAAATTAATCCAGATGAAGCATACCGGTTTGCTTTTACAAGAGAAGAATTGAATGAAATATACTGTCTGCAAAGAAGAAACATTTATAAAAAGTTTATTGGTTTTGTTTTGCTATGCATTTTTCTGATTGTGTGCTTTATCGCCTCATATGCGCCCGACTATATGATTGGTTTTGCCTCTGGAATGATTTTTATTGGCATAGTTCCTTATATTAAGGGGATTCGTACATATAGCAAGGGATGGAAAAACAGAAGTGAGCGCATTTATAATTCAACTTATGAATACAAGCTTTTTGAAAATTATATAGAGATAACTATATACCGCCAAAATGAAATTGTTCGAAAGTCAAAATGTTATTACACAGATATTGAACAGATACAACAGTTCGGAAGATGGTTATTCTTACAATTTGATGGACAATTGTTTATTATACGCAAAAGTGATTTGAAAGAAAATTCAGCATTTTATTCGTATATGTATAAAAATCCTTCTAAAATTGTTGAAAACCCAATTCCAAATAAGTGGAGAACTGTATCAATTATATTGTTCGTTGCTTCTCTTTTATCGGTAATGGGTGCGATAGCTTTGGTTGGGGCGGTATCAAATGCAAATGGACTATTTGTTGAAAATATGTGGTTATTCTTTCTATTAACTCCTATTCCAATCACATCAATTATTTTTGGTTTTGTATTAAAATCAAAGGGTTACAGGTACAAGAAAAATATAATAGTTGGATTTATAATGACATTTGTTCTATGTATATACGGCTCGTTCATCTTTGTTTTTTAGTGATATCTAAATCGGAGCAACTTGCCAAAACAGTCGCTGATAATAGACTACTTAGATTCATGCTTCTAAATATTATTGATAGCACTTTGGCATACCGATATAATATTAAGCGAAAAGGAGGAATATTATGAGCAGGAAGAATAGGTTGTGGTTTGGAGTGGCAATTGTGGTGGCTATTGCTATTTCTATCTCCGTAATAGCACTTGGTGCTATCGAATCAAATGATAACCCGGTTAACATGCTTGTGACTAACGCAACAGAGGATTGTAAGACTTCTGTTAACATCACCTGGCACTCACCTGTGGATAAGTGTACTCTTGTATATACATATGCAGACGACACAGAGTTTGCAGATGCAGTAGAAGTACAGGTAGACGGAACCTTGGGCACACTTGACTATTATGGTCAGGATACAGGCACATACTACAAGTACGCATATACAATTACAGGCCTTACAGAGGATACTAAGTACATCTACAAGGTATATAACGACAAGGGTTCCTCTGCGGTGTATTCCTTTGTAACAGCAGGTACAGATGCATTTAGATTCATCGCTATTGGTGATTCTCACGTAAGCATAGCAAGCGACAAAATCATCTATTTGCCCGAAATGACTAATATGCTCAATAATATCAAGAGCGAGATCGGCAGCTGGGATCTGACTATCCATACAGGAGACCACACATATACAGGTGCTACATACAATAACTGGGTACAGTATAACGACTCTGCTCTCACAACATCTGGTATCCTGGCTATGACAATCGGAAACCATGAGACAGATGACAGAAACGGAACCGGCACAAAGAAGATTTCAAACAAGTGGTTTGTTAACGCCCTTGGCAATCCAACTAATGGCCCCATGGGCATTGAGAGCGTATACTGGTTCAATTATAACGGAGTTCTCTTCCTTTGCCTTGATTCTATGGCCCCCGAAATGAAGGAATTTGACATTTTTGAAAAGGACTTTGGTTTCCAGACTCAGTGGATGAAGGATGTTGTAGCAGCTCAGGAGGGCAAGTTCCAGTACATCGTTGTATATCAGCACTTCCCCATGGGCAATGGTAGCGATGATAACTTCTGCAGCTACTCCTATTACAATAAGCTCTATAAGGTATGTGATGAACTTGGCGTAGACTTTGTTCTTGGTGGAGATAGCCACGAGTACTCCAGAAGTAAGAGACTTTATAACAACGAGGTTGTAGCATCCGATGGAGATAAGGGAACAGTTTATGTAACTAACTCCATGATAACAGAGGGTACAGTCGACAGCGTTACTAAGGGCGCAGAGGCCAGCAAGTGTGCAGCACGAGTTGCAGGTGGTGCAACGGGTTCTCTGGTATTTACAGTAACGGAGACGGGCATCACAATGCAGCTTGTTAACGCCGACGCTAAGATTATTGACGAGACGACAATTCCTAGCAGAAGGACTGCTATGGTAACTGGCACAGAGGTAACAGCTCCTAATACGGCGCCTACTCCAACACCCGCTCCAACAGCAGTGCCGACTAATGAGCCTACAACAGACGATGCCAAGCCAAACCTTGTTCCAATAATTGTTGCTTCCGTCATTGGAGTTGCAATTGCAGTAACAGTTGTAGTTGTGGTGCTTAAGAGAAAAGCTAAATAACTAATTTGATTGATAGACTAAACCTTGATGGCAAATCGCCATCAAGGTTTTTTAATGTAAAAACCATAAACACATGATAAAATCCTATTTATGTAGCTGTAAAAATGTAAAAATGGAGGAACATTATGAGCAAAAAAAACAGATTATGGATCGCGGTGGCAATTGTTGTCGCTGTTGCAATTTCAGCCTTCACAATATCATTTGGCGTTGATTATATTGCATCAAATGATAACCCAGTTAATATGCTGGTAACTAATGCAACAGAGGATTGTAAGACTTCTGTCAACATCACATGGCACTCACCTGTGGATAAGTGTACTATCAAGTATACAACAGCAGATGATACAGGCTTTGCCAATGCAACAGAGGTACAGGTTGATGGAACCTTGGGTACCCTCGACTATTATGGCCAGGACGCAGGTACATACTACACGTACGCATATACAATTACAGGCCTTACAGAGGATACAAAGTACATCTACAAGGTATACAATGACATGGGTTCATCTGCTGCATATTCCTTTATTACAGCAGGAACGAGCGCATTCAGATTTATTGCCATCGGAGATACCCACGTGAGCAAGGCTAGCAATAAGATTATCTATTTGCCCGAAGCTACAAAAATGCTCAATAATATCCAGAGCCGTATAGGCAGCTGGGACCTCGTTATCCATACAGGTGACCATACATATACAGGTGCCACATATAATAACTGGGTTCAGTATAACGATTCTAAGCTCACAACATCTGGCATCCTGGCCATGACAATCGGAAACCATGAGACAGATGACAGAAACGGAACTAAGGTAAAGCAGATATCTAACAAGTGGTTTGTGGAATCCCTCGGCAATCCAACCAATGGCCCCGCAGGACTTGAGAGCGTATATTGGTTTAACTACAATGGCGTATTGTTCCTTTGTCTTGATTCCATGGCATCTGAGATGACGGAGTTTACATCTGCGCAGAAGAACTTTAACAATCAGATTCAGTGGATGAAGGATGTGGTAAAGGCCCAGGCCGGTAAGTATCAGTATATTGTTGTTTATCAGCATTATCCTATGGGCAATGGATCCGATGACAACTTTGCATCTTGGTCTTATTACAATAAGCTTTATAAGACCTGTGATGAGCTTGGTGTAGACTTTGTTCTTGGTGGAGATAGCCACGAATATTCTCGGAGCAAGCGACTCTATAACAATCAGGTTGTAGCTTCCGATGGTGACAAGGGTACAGTATATGTTACTAATTCCATGGTAACAGAATATACAGTAAGCAGCGTAACTAAGGGGGCAGAGAACAGTAAGTGTGCAGCACGAGTTGCAGGTGGAGCAACAGGTTCCCTGGTATTCACAGTTACAGAGAAGGGCATTACAATGCAGCTGGTTAATGCTGATGCTAAGATTATTGACGAGACAACAATTCCTAGCAGGAGAGCAGCTATTGTTAAGGGCACAACTATTGAGGGCTTTACATCTATTGCCACACCAACACCTAAGCCAACAGCTACACCTAAGCCAACGGCAACACCCACGCCTAAGCCAACAGCTACACCTAAGCCAACGGCCACACCTACACCAGAGCCAACGGCTACACCTACACCGGAGCCAACGGCAACACCCACACCGGAGCCAACAGCCACACCCACACCAGAGTCAACGGCAACACCCACACCGGAGCCAACAGCCACACCTGCACCGGAGTCAACGGCTACCCCCACACCAGTGCCAACAGAGGCACCTACAGCAGAGCCCACTGATGCACCCACCGCAGACGATGACAAGCCAAATCTTGTTCCAATAATTGTTGCTTCCGTCATTGGAGTTGCAATTGCAGTAACAGTTGTAGTTGTGGTGCTTAAGAGAAAAGCTAAATAACTAATTTGATTTATCAAAAAGACCTTGATGGCAGAGCACCATCAAGGTTTTTTTAATATCGTATTTCAATCATGAATATATTCTTCCAGTGCTGCCTTTGCCTTTAACGAGGGGACAGAGATGGAGAAGATGGAGGACTTTGTAAATTTGAACTCTTTTGCCCTAATGGACAAAATAGTGTCGATTTCCTTCTTAAGTTCGGGATCCTTTTCCGCATCCATGGAGGTTGCAACTTGTACCAAGGATGGAATAGCGGAATCACCCCATTCCTCCATAGCTTCCACATCCAGGGTCTCCAGGCTGCCGGATAAATATCTATCCGCATTGTATTGGGCGCATATGGCATTTACGTTGCACACAGCCAGACCGCTAAACATAACGATGGCAACGCTTAAGCATACTGCCACGATTTTAAATTTTCGCAGGAACTGTCCCAAAGCAACCAGCACAAATGCAATTCCAATTAACACCATAAGCCACATTGCATATATACGCTTTGGAGTCAGACCGTAGTAATCAATGTACATAACCAGCTTGGCAACAGCTGTGCTGATCAGAATCAAAGTGCACACACAGAAAACGGAAGTGACAATTTTCAAAACAACGGGGCTTCCTTCTTTATTTCGCTTGATGAGAAGTGCAATGGATATGATCAAAAGCAGGTTAATCACAGATACTGCACAGAGCTCAAAGAATCCCTGACGAGCGTATTCTGCATAGCTAAAATTCTCTGGAAGTATGCCGGTAAACCCGGATACATAGTATTGCCATTGAGAAATAAAGAAGACCACGTACAGAAATAGGATAGGAAGCACCGCCACCGCAGCAGTAACCTGAGGCAGAACTTGCGCTTTGCGCAATGTATCATTACAGCTCTGGACAGTTACTTTATCTTGCAGATGTTTTTTTGAAGAGGAGGCGTACATGCCAAAGCCATACATGGCCAAGGGGAGTGTCCAGATCAGACTGAGAATGGTGTTGGCAAATTTGTCTTCGTCAAAGGAGAAAAGGTCATTCAGGATTTTCGTAAAACCATTATCATAGGACAGGCATAGGAATATCACTATGGTGGGGATGATGGCGACGCCGATGCCTAATATGGCATTCAGCAGGAACTGAGACCCCTTTCTTGTGCTCTTATTAGACAGCGCATGAAAAATGGCTTTGAGAGAACTAAATGGAAGAAGGATCAGAGCCTTAAAGTAATCTACATATATATAGTCAGAAAATCCTTGCTCCACCGTGTTTCCAAATGCTGCGTAAATGAAATAGCAGAAACTTGCCAAACAGTATGCAAAAGATAGCTTGATCAAAAATACGGTATTGGTAAGAAGCAAAGC
>JAFVXO010000104.1 GCA_017501105.1 Clostridia bacterium
GAGGACAACAACATTGCCATCGTGAATAAGCCGGCTGGAATCTGCGTGTGCGATGGTCCGGAAAACGAGTTGACGCTGGTGGATATTATGCCCGGCGAGTTGCAGCCTTGTCACAGACTTGACAGGAACACCGCAGGCCTTGTCATATTTGCAAAGACAGAGGAGCAGAGGGACAGGATAACCGCCCTGATTCGAGATAGGGATATTACAAAGAAATACAGGACTAAGGTGTTTGGAAGACCACCCAAGGAGTCCGACAAGGTAGTATCCTACATGGAGAAGGATGCCAAGAGGGGAATGGTCAAAGTGTATAACCAACCAGGCCCCAACAGGCTGCAGGCAATAACCAGCTACAAGGTGGTAGGCAGGGTCAATGACACACCAGCTGTATATGAGGTAGAGGTGACGCTCTATACAGGCAGAACACACCAGATCAGAGCCCAGATGGCGGCCCTGGGGTGCCCCATAGTAGGAGACAGCAAGTACGGCAATTATGAGCTAAACAAGAAGCTGGGCTACAAGCATCAGGAGCTAATGGCGTATGAGATAGAGGTGCCAGACTACAAGGATGGGGAGACGCTGAGAGTCAGCCTGGGATGAGCTCACAGAGAATAACAGATAAAACACATTAAAAAGCGGCATTTTATATATCCCATAGAGCAACAACATCAGGGCAGGATTAAGAATCCTGCTCTCTTTTTATGTGTAACGGTCTTGCTTCTCATCGTTTAAAGAAAAACTTGACACAACTGGTCTATTGGGATAGAATAAAGTTGTACTACTGCAATAGAATGAGGTGATAGTATGGATTGTCCTAGGATTTTTGAAAGTGAATACAGATTATGTCTTATCCTGTGGGAGCATGAACCTATTAAGAGTACCAATCTTGCTAAGCTGTGTGCCGAGCAATTGGGCTGGTCCAAGACCACTACATATACAGTAATCAAGAGACTACAGGATAAAGGAGTTCTCAAAAATGAGAACACAATTGTTTCTTCTCTTGTAACTAAGGAAGAGGTACAGCAGAGTGAGATGAAGGAGATGATGGAGAAGCGTTTTGGGGGTTCTCTACCTGCCTTTATCGCTGTATTTTGCAAATCTCAGAGCCTAAGTCAAGAGGAGATAGATGAAATTAATAGAATAATTGGGAGGTAGGCCATGAATGCTATTTTTCTAAGAGTGATTGAGCTCTCCGTTGCGGCTGCATGTATTGTAGTTGTTATACTTGCTCTACGCCTGCTTTTGCGCAACAAGGCTCCTAAATGGGTTATGTGCGCATTGTGGGGTCTGGTGGCGGTTAGGCTGATATTTCCCTTTACCATTGAGAGCGTCCTCAGCATGCAGCCTGATATAGATGATATTACATCAAGCGTTACTGCCACCGCGCCTCCTCAGAACCCGGTTGGTAATTCCTCCACGGTAGAAGGAAATACAGAGCATCCTGGAGTTCAAATGCCTGTTAACCCAGGAAATAGTACTGTGATTCAACCAGGTAATAGCACTGTTACCCAACCAGGCAATAACACCGTAACTCAACCAGGCAACAACAGTGTCATTCAGCCAGGTAACTCTAACGTCACTGTCAATCCAGGCGCAGATGAGATTGTAGGACATAGCATGGATTGGCTGTCAATTCTATCAATGGTTTGGCTGGTTGGTGTGGGCGTCATGGCAGCATATGCTATTGGTAGCGTACTGGCCCTGAGACTTAGGTTAGGAACGTCTACTCCTCTGGAGAAAGGAATCCGCCAGAACGATTCTATGGACAGCCCCTTTGTGTTTGGCGTGTTCAGACCTATGATTTATCTTCCTTACTCCTTGAGTCCAGAGGACAGGGAGTTTGTGGTTGCCCATGAGCGTGCTCATATCAGACGAGGGGATCATCTGTGGAAGCCCTTAGGTTTCTTGTTATTATCCATCCACTGGTTTAACCCTCTGTTATGGGTGGCTTATGTGCTTCTGTGCAGAGATATTGAGGCTGCTTGTGACGAAAAGGTGATTAGCCAGTACACCAAGGAGGAGCGCCAGGCATATTCAGTGGCATTGTTCAATTGCAGCTACAAGCGTAAGGCTATTGCCGCGTGTCCAGTTGCCTTTGGCGAGGTGGGAGTTAAGAACCGCATCAAGGGCGTAATGAACTACAAAAAGCCAAGCTTTTGGATAGTGATTGTTGCTCTGTTGGCAGGAATTGCGATTGCTATTACATTCCTCACATCTCCGCCTGCGGTAACAGGGGCTGAGCCTAGCTCAACACCAACAGCAAGTCCCACTGCAACGCCTACAGCTACACCTAATTCCACAGCAACGCCTAAGCCTACAGCAACACCAACACCTGTTAGCTATGACGTTCCGCAGCTGGATATGAGTGTATATGTGGAAGAGGATGGATATGTCCACGTAAGCCTTAAGAATGTTGATAATTCTAAAGGAGATAGAGTTTTTGCAAATGGTGCTTTTGAGATAAAGCGCCTGGTAAATGGCGTATGGGTACCGATAGATCCTTCATACGTATATGTTGATAACTGGGTTTTTGAATATACAGATTTTACAGGATTCAATGTGCCAATAAAACTTTTGCTGCCTGAAAGGTTTGTGGACGGAGAGACATACCAAGTGAGTTTGGCATTAACTACCGACAGGAATCCATCTAAAGGCCAGAAATTCACAAAAAGTGCAGAGTTTGTGTACGAGGCGTATGAGAAAAACTATGGATGGACAGAGCACTATCCAAAACCTCTTGAGGAGATTAAATTATATTGCTCCGAAGATGCCATAATCGATGGAGGTTTCGTAGTATGGGATGGAAAAGTATGGTCTGATGGATATAATCATTATGAAATGTTATTAAGTTGGATACGTCAGGGTATTAGTTGTGTAATGAGGTTTACGACTATAACAACTGAACCATATAAGTTTACTCCACGTGATTTCGTTTTTGACGGAACAAAGTACACTATAAGAACCTTGGTTGATATGGAAAACGGTACTGTCGAAAGCAAAGATTACAAGTATCTTATTCTGTTTGACGGACCAAAGGAAACGCCGGATGCAGATTATGATTATTACGAAAGATATGTTTTGACAAATTCTGCAGACGTGACATGGGAGCAGATATATAGAGGCGAATACACAGACTACTTTGTGCTTTGCGAAACTTTGACAAGCTATCCTAGCAACTTGAAGTTGAATCAGGGAATTTCTAAGATTACATTGGAATACAAGGGAGAATTAATTAGTCAGATTGATGATCCTGATACATGCAAATTAATCTATGATATTTTCTCGAAGGCTGAAGCTCATGACATGCAATCCGTCTGCTCATGTACGTGGTATACAGCGGATACAGATCTGGTAATGACACTTTGGTATGAGGATGGTGCTACAGTAGTTATTAACCCGATTAGGAAATATGACGTGATTGTAATTGGAGATAATCATTACACGTATACAGATAAGTATCTCCTTACGTACTATGTATCAAGCTCCCGTGTAAACAAAACGCTTCTCAACTGTTTCGGACTAGAGGCATGGCCAGAATAGAAAAAACGGATAGAGTATGAATATGACCATTCCTCCTGTAAAGATGGAAGTGGCAGAAATGATGTCGATAGCGTACCAGTAAAAGTTTTCGTTGATGGTGAAGTTAAGGGTGCGAGAGTATTTGCAAATGGCCCTTTGGAAGTAAAGCATTTGCCTTTTAGCTTATTTTGGCCTTAGCGAATGACCTAAGTAATTATTGCCCCAAGGAGGCTGTATAAGTTACCTAAAGATATTTGAAAGTGAATACAGATTATGTCTTATCCTGTGGGAGCATGAACCCAATTGTTCAAAATCAAGTTGCAGCACACATAGGATACTAATGACCTGTAGGAGGAGCCTATGAGAAAAGTAATATTACAATGTTTTATAACGGTGCTTATATCCGTATTGGTGTGTTTTGCTGTATTAGTTGCTTCCATATTTTTTCCCATTGATTCCAGAAAGGTTTTAATTGACATTAAAGAGGAAGATGTTATTGGACTAACATCACTTGAGATTGAAGAAAAATATGGAAAATTTGATTGCATAAGCAGATCAGATGGAAAAGGCAAAGATGGATTGTACAGAAACACAGTTTGTGGTTACACAAAAAAAGAGAGGGAATCTGTCTTATATAAAGAATGGCCTGAGTGGTTGTTTTTCATAGAATTCGATGAAAACGGTATTGCGAGAGGTTGTTATGAAGGATACCGTCCAGGAGGTTAAAGTACAAAATATCAGCGTTCGTTGGTGATTTCTGCACCAGCGGGTAGGTCTCCTTATTCTTTAGCGCAGTAGCCCATAGTGGTTGCTGCGCTATTTCTTGCTTTTATAACCTCCAAGGGGTAAAATAATACGGATTATGGGCTAATATGCCTTTTATTATATTACAGAGGTATTATGAGACAGGAAATTCAGAGCAGGAGAACCTTCGCTATTATATCCCACCCCGACGCAGGTAAGACTACCATGACGGAGAAGCTTTTGCTGTACGGAGGTGCCATCAACATGGCAGGTTCCGTTAAGGCTCGCCGTGCAGCCAAGTTTGCCACATCCGACTGGATGGATATTGAGAAGCAGAGAGGTATCTCTGTTACTTCCTCTGCCATGCAGTTCAATTATGACGGATATTGTATCAACATTCTGGATACCCCTGGACACCAGGATTTCTCCGAGGACACATACAGGACACTGATGGCCGCAGATAGCGCAGTTATGCTTATTGACGGTGCCAAGGGCGTTGAGCCTCAGACTATCAAGCTGTTCCAGGTTTGCCGCCTCCGCAACATTCCCATTTTCACATTTGTCAACAAGATGGACCGTGCGGCCAAGGATCCCTTTGAACTCATGGACGAGATCGAGACTGTTCTGGGCATCAGGTGCTACCCCATGAACTGGCCCATTGGTACAGAGGGCGATTTCAAGGGCATCTACGACAGACGCCAGAAGCATATTCAGCTGTATTCAGGCGGAGACCACGGCGCATCCATGGTTACCTCAGTTACAGGTTCCACAGATGACGAGACCTTCAGACAGCTGTTGGACGACTACCACTACAACAAATTCACGGAGGAATTGGACTTGCTGGATATGGCAGGCGATCCCTACGATTACGACAAGATTATTTCCGGTCAGCTTACACCTATGTTCTTTGGCTCGGCCATGAACAACTTTGGCGTGGAGCCCTTCCTGAGAGAGTTCCTGCAGCTGGCACCTTGCCCTGGAGCACACAAATCTAACCTGGGCAGAATAGAGGCAGATGATCCCAACTTCTCAGGGTTTATTTTCAAGATTCAGGCCAATATGAACCCTGCCCATAGAGACAGGATTGCCTTCATGCGCATCTGTTCCGGACATTTTGAGAAGGGCATGGAGGTTACCCAGACCCGCACTGGCAGACAAGTCAGACTGGCCCAGCCTCAGCAGTTCATGGCTCAGGACAGAGTTATGGTTGAGGATGCATGGCCAGGAGACATTATAGGCATATTCGATCAGGGAGACTTTACCGTAGGAGATACAGTTTCTGCCGGCAACAAGAAGCTCCAATTTGAGCCTCTGCCTGTGTTCCCCTGTGAGATATTTGCTACAGTTTCCCCTAAGGACTCCATGAAGCGCAAGCAGTTCACCAAGGGCGTGCAGCAGCTGGCAGAGGAGGGCGCAGTTCAAGTTTTCCGCAGACCCGATACAGGCATGGAGACCATTATTATCGGCGCAGTTGGCGAACTGCAGTTCGAGGTGTTCTGTCACAGGATGCGCGGAGAGTACGGCGTAGAGCTTCGCTTTGCCAATATGCCCCACAGCGCAGCCCGTTGGATAGAGTCCGAGGTCAAGGATATGGACAGCCTCAAGTTACCCAGCGGCGTTATGCGCATTGAGGACGACGAGGGCAAGCCGGTTCTGCTGTTTGAGAACAACTGGTCCATCGATATGTCCATAGACAGAAACCCTGGTCTGGAGCTTAGGGAAATCAAGCTCAAGAGGGAAGAGGTCATATGAAGCAGGTTTGCGTAATTGCATTGGGTTGCCCCAAAAACATAGTTGACTCCGAGCACATTGTCTCAGATTTTGCCGCCACAGGCAGGTACGAACTTACGGATAATCAGACCACAGCCGACGTGGTTGTAGTCAACACCTGTGCATTTATCGGCAGTGCCAGGGAGGAGGCCATCGAGGCTATCCTGGGAGCAGCCGAGACCATGAGGCCGGAGGCCAAACTGGTGGTCGCAGGATGTATGGCTCAGATGTACGGAGAGATTATTCGGGAGGAGATTCCCCGGGTAGACTATGTGTTTGGAACAGGCACATACGATGACATTATCTCCGCAGTAGAGGGGGAGGACTCCGGCGTTTATTCGGATCCCCATGTCCATGTCGGAGACATATTTGCCAAGGATGGTCCTGTGGACCTCAATGATCTGAGCTATCTCAACAGAGAAAACATCCATTCTACAGGATTTTATGCCTACCTCAAGATAGCCGACGGCTGTAACAACGCATGTTCTTACTGCGTTATTCCAAGCCTCAAGGGACGCTACAGATCCCGCAAGTATGAGGATGTTATGGCCGAGGCCCACAGGCTGGCTGCAAACGGAGTGAAGGAGATAATTCTGGTTGCTCAGGACACCACCAGATACGGACTGGATCTGTATCACAAGCGCAGATTGGCCGAGCTGATGGAGGACATTTCCCGTATTCCGGGTATAGAGTGGATCCGAGTGCTATATACATATCCTGAGCAGATAGGCGATGACCTGATTGCAGTGCTCAGAGACAATCCCAAGGTATGCAAGTATCTGGACATCCCCATTCAGCACATTAACGACCGCATTCTCAAGGACATGCGCAGGCGTGGTGATTCGACGCTGATTAAGTCTGTGTTGACCAAACTGCGCGACCAGGTTCCCGGCATCATCCTGAGAACATCTCTGATTGCAGGCTATCCTACCGAGACAGAGGAGGAGATTTCCGAACTCATCCGGTTTGTGTCCGAGGGGTGGTTTGACAGATTGGGCGCCTTTGCCTATTCCCGAGAGGAGGGCACACCTGCAGGTGAGATGAGAGGTCAGATTCGCAGCCGTACCAAGGAGGCAAGAGCTCGCCGTATTATGCGCGCCCAGCACAAGGTGGTCTGTGCAAAGAACAAGTCCAGAGTAGGCAAGACGTACCGCACCATAACAGAGGGGGTTTCCGAGGACGGCATTTTCTATTATGGCAGAACCTACGGAGAGGCTCCGGATATTGACGACTACGTATACTTCGTCAGTCCCGAACCACTGGAGGCCGGCGACATGGTAGATGTATACATTCAGACATACAGGGAATACGAGTTGATAGGAGAAGTCAGATGAACCTTCCAAACAAAATCACGCTGTTCAGAATTTGTCTTATACCCGTCTTTTTGGTGTTTGCACTGGGATTACCTTTTGGCGTTGGTCAGGAGTTTTTTGGCAAATTTGGATCCTATATTGCAGCTGCAATATTTATCGTTGCTGCGATTTCCGACGCAGTCGACGGACATCTGGCCCGCAAACACAACCAGATAACCAACTTCGGCAAGTTTATGGATCCAATTGCTGACAAGATTCTGGTGCTGTCAGCTATGCTGGTTCTGGTGGGACAGGGAGTGTTCTCTGTAGTTGGCGTTATAATTATTATTGCCAGGGAGTTTGTGGTGTCTGCCGTTCGTATGATGGCAGTGTCCTCTGACGGCAAGGTAATTGGGGCAGGAATGTCCGGCAAGGTCAAGACCGTATTCCAGATGCTGGCGGTTATTTTTGCACTGCTCAGGGACTTCCCGTTTTCTTTTGTTTTCAAAAGCTTCCACATGTATGATATACTTTTTTGGTTATCAGTAATTTTGACAATTTACTCCGGACTGGAATATGTAGTCCGAAACGTAAAATATCTGAGAGGATAGGATTATGAAATTTATTGTTGATGCAATGGGCGGAGATAATTGCCCCAATGCCGCAGTCAAGGGCGTAGTGCAGGCAATCAGGGCCAAAGAGGGCTTTGATATCATTCTCGTAGGCGACAAAAAGCTCATCAATACCATTTTGGATGCTGAGGACTGCCACGACAAGCGCATTACCATAATTGACGCCCCCACATACGTAGACATGGCAGATAACCCGGTTAAAGTTCTCAAACAGAAGAGAGATGCTTCCATGTTCAAGTGTATGGATCTGCTCAAGGAGGGTCAGGGAGACCTGATGATTTCAGCCGGCAGCACAGGCGCACTGTTGGTTGGATCCAGTATTATTCTGGGCAGGATCAAGGGAATCAATTCCCCCTCAATGCCTACATCAATTCCAAACAGAACAGGTGGATTTACTCTGCTGCTGGATTCCGGACTCAATCCGGTAATCAAACCCGACAACTACGTGCAGTTTGCCAAGATTGGCAGTGTATATTACAACGTTTTGACCGGAGCACCTAACCCCAAGGTTGGATTGCTCAACATGGGTACCGAAAACAGCAAGGGCAACCAGGTGGTAAAGGAGGCTTTTGAGGAACTCATGGATGCCAACGTCAACTTTGCAGGCAACATCGAGTCCGGCGA
Source organism: Clostridia bacterium (assembly GCA_017501105.1). Taxonomy (GTDB): domain Bacteria; phylum Bacillota; class Clostridia; order RGIG7378; family RGIG7378; genus RGIG7378. The sequence continues at coordinate 8,582 of JAFVXO010000104.1, forward strand.
CATTCTCAAGGGCCATGTACAGGTAGTTGTATGCGACGGCTTTACAGGCAACTGTGTAATCAAGGCCATTGAGGGAACAGCTAAGATGCTGACCGGCATGCTGAGAGGTATATTTGAGAAGTCTGTGAAGAATAAAGCCGCCTATGTTGTAATCAAGGGCGACATGACCGAGATGAAGAGAACAATGAATACCGACGAGAGCGCCGGAGCTCCTATTTTGGGAGTAAATGGTCTGGTTATTAAGACCCACGGCAATTCCAAGGACACTACATTTGCCAGCGTTATCCTCAAAAAGGCTATGCTGCTTAGTGACTCTCGTATTGTAGAGAGACTGACCAGGGAGTTTGCAAAATGAACTCAAGGCTGGCCGGATTAGAGAAGACATTGGGATATACTTTCCGCAACAAGGCGCTGCTGCAGCAGGCCCTGACTCATACATCCCGTGCAAACGAAATATCTGCCCACAATCACTGCGCCAGCTATGAGAGGCTGGAGTTTGTGGGAGACGCGTTGCTGGGTATAGCCATTGGCTCCTATTTGTATGAGAAATTGCCTAAATCTCCTGAGGGAGCATTGTCAAAAATCCGCGCCAATATCGTATGCGAGAAGGCTCTCTACAGGTGTGCAGTGGAGAACCTGGGTCTCCCTGAGTATGTGCTGTTGGGCAAGGGAGAGGAAATGTGCGGTGGACGCAACAAGCCCTCTGTACTGGCAGACGTGGTGGAGGCTATTCTTGGTGCTATCTACATGGATTCCTGTTACGATGTGGCCAGGGCAGTTGCAGTCAGGTTGCTGCAGCCTATTATCCAGGATGTGCTCAACGGTCGCTTTGTGGACGACTACAAGTCAGCATTGCAGAACTACATCCAGGGAGAGGCCTTAGGAGACATCAAGTACACCATTATTTCCGAATCCGGTCCCGACCACGACAAGCGCTTTGAGGCAGAGGTTCGTGCGGCAGGACATTCGGCTGTTGGCAGCGGCCATACTAAAAAGGAAGCAGAACAAGCGGCGGCTCAGGGGTTGTTGGCCCTGATCAAGCCCATAAAGGGGGAGCCTGAGAAATGAAACTCAGACATTTATACATACAGGGATTTAAGTCCTTTGCGGACAAGCTGGACCTGGATTTTGCAGATGGCATAACAATCTTTATTGGACCTAATGGCAGCGGCAAGAGCAATATCTCCGATGCTATCAGGTGGGTGTTGGGTGAACAGAACCCCAGATTGCTCCGCAGCACCAAGATGGACGACGTTATATTCTCAGGTAGTGAGGGTAGGCGTTCTTTGGGATATGCTGAGGTTGCGTTGACTTTTGACAATTCCGATAGACAGTTGCCCTGTGACTACGACGAGGTCACAGTTTCCAGACGCGTTTACAAGTCCGGAGAGAGCGAATTCCAGATTAACAAGACAAATTGCAGACTCAAGGATATCCGAGAACTGTTTATGGACACAGGTATCGGCCGGGAGGGCTACTCAGTAATCGGACAGGGGAGGATTGACTCCATTCTTAATTCCAAGGCCGAGGATCGCCGTACCATCTTTGAGGAGGCCTCAGGTATAACCAAGTTCCGCACTCGCAAGGAGGAGGCAGAGAAGAAACTCAACATCGCCAATGACAATCTGGCACGTATCAGGGACATCATATACGAGCTGGAGTCCCAGATGGACATGCTGTCCCAGGAGGCCGACAAGGCCAAGCGCTACATTATACTGAGAGACGAGCTCCAGGAGTTGGAGGTTGGTATCTACGTAGATAATATTCGCATTTTGCTGAACAAGGCCCAGCAGTACCAGATAAAGGTAGCCGAGCTTGAGCAGGGCATTATCGACTGCGATGCCGCCAAGCAGGAACTGTTGGGACGCCGCAACTCCTTTGGAACACTGGAGCAGGACTGCGTGGACAGATTGGACAATGCCAAGGCTCAGCTGCACGAGGTGGAGTTGGGACTGGAGGCCGCCAAGGGACAGCGCAACCTGAGCTATCAGAGGATGGCAGAGACCAAGGGCGCCATTTCCAAGGCAGAGGAGGATGCCCAGCTGTACAGCGGAGATATCGACAGAATTAATGCCGAACTGGTGAACTTTGACCAGGAGATTGCCAAACTGGAGGC
>JAFVXO010000105.1 GCA_017501105.1 Clostridia bacterium
AGTTCTGCCAGGTCAGGAGAGCAGATATGGATGCAAATGCAGAGGCTATTTGCTGTGAGATCGAGGGCAAGCTGGGCTATCCCTGCTTTGTCAAGCCAGCCAATGCAGGTTCCTCTGTAGGTATTTCCAAGGCCGAGAACAGGGAAGGATTGATTGATGCGCTGAACAATGCTTTGATTTACGACTCCAAGGCTATTGTGGAGGAATTCGTCAAGGGTAGCGAGATCGAATGTGCCGTGCTGGGCAATGACAATCCCCAGGCCTCAGGCGTTGGAGAGGTTGTGCCCTGCAACGATTTTTACGACTATGATGCTAAATATAACAGGGGAGACGATTCAGTTATCTGCATTCCTGCCAATATGAATCCTGCCCTTGCTCAGCAGATCAGAGAATATGCCATTGAGGTGTACAAGGTCATGGACTGCAGCGGTCTGTCCAGGATTGACTTCTTCTGCGACAAATCCACAGGAAAAATTGTGTTCAATGAGCTCAACACTCTGCCTGGATTTACTGTTATCAGCATGTATGCCAAGCTGTGGGCCCAGGAGGGTCTTGCTTTTGACGCACTGGTAGACAAACTCATTGACCTGGCATTTGACAAATTCGCCTCCAAGCAGCGTAAGTATTGATACAATGACCATTGAATCCCTGTTAACCTTTGATGGAATGGCATTTCATCTGCACATGCGGGGGGAGCAACTGGTTTTATGCTCCTCTGTAATGTTGCGTCAGGCCAAAGGGGACGAGAATGTGGCTGAAAAACTAGCCATAGACAGGATTAATGCCATTGCTGCAGATTCTAGAGTACAGGCTGTGTCTGTGACTCCCGGGGGCATTATAGAGGTGATCCCCTCCGGTACATGGCACTATATGCTCACAGAACTTCTCTGTAGCGAAGATGCGGTGCGAGAACTTTTTGAGGGTGTTTCTCCCTGCTTGAATTTGTCCGGTGGTGACGGCATGGGCCTGCCGTTTATGATTCGCTATACCAGGGACAAATTGCAGACCATGAGGGGTCAGGACCCCTCGGAGGCTGTTGCCGCAGCTATGGCCCGCATAGTTTCCATGAAGGTTCCTGCAGAGGGGGATAGGGCAACCCAAAGGTGCAGGATATATGGTGAGAGCCTGACCCAAGCGATATATAGAGAGTACTTGCATGGAGCTCAGCTGAGCCTCCCGCAAATCTACGCCCTGAATAACATTTTACAAATTCTGGAGGAAGTTTTTCCGTGAGCATATTGGTGGTCAATCAGGTCAGCAAGCATTACGACACCAAGCAAATACTCAACGACGTGTCATTTACCCTTGAGGCAGGTGACAGAATGGCCCTGATCGGTTCCAACGGATCGGGAAAATCCACATTGATCAAGATAATAACAGGCAAGGTACAGCCAGACTATGGCAAAGCTACTCTGGGCAGAGGTCTTAAGGTGGGATATATGTCCCAGAATCTGGCGGATTTGTGCTTTGAGACAGATGAGGGAATCTGCAATGCCCTCTACAGCGAAGAAACTGCAGCTATGGAGAGGCGCATAGCCGAGCTTGCGGATATGATGAAGGACACCACTGCTCCGGACTACAACGACATACTGAATAAGTACGCCATTTTGGTGGACAAATACGAGAGGCTGGAGGGGTATATTTCCGAGGCCAAGATCCGCATGATCCTCATGGGTCTGGGACTGAGACCAGAGCTGATGGATGTGCCTGTAAACCTGCTCAGCGGCGGGGAAAAGATGAGGGTTGCCCTTGCCAGGGCACTGCTACAGGAGCCGGATCTGTTGATTCTGGACGAGCCCACTAACCACCTGGATATTCGCGCCATGGAATGGCTGGAAAAATATCTGATGGACTTCCCAGGTGCAGTTCTGTTTGTCTCCCACGACAGGTATTTCCTTGAAAAAACAGCCACAGCTGTAGGTGAACTGGAGTACGCCCATCTGAAGTTTAAGAGATGCACATATTCAAACTACATAGCGTCCAAGCAGATGATAGCAGAGTATGCTGCCAAAGAGGGCGCCAGACTCAAGGAGGAGATACGCAGACAGGAGGAATTAGCAGTACGCCTTAAGGCTATGCGCAAAATTTCCTCTGCAAATAGCCGGCTCAAGGTGGCGGACAGGCTGAGAGAACAGTACAGGAAGGATGTTACCGAAACCCTGTTGGACAACAACATCAGAGGACATCAACGCCTGAAGATTAACTTCGAGGACGCCAGGTTCCTCTCCAGAGAAATTGTCAAGGTAGAGCATCTGACCAAGGCCTACGGAGAGCGCAAAATACTGGATGATATCTCATTTGAGATTCTGGGAGGCCAAAGGATAGGCATTATAGGCCCAAATGGCTGTGGCAAGAGCACACTACTTAGAATATTGACCGGTCAGGACACCTCATATAGCGGCGTTGTTCGCATCGGAGATTGGGTAAACTACGGAGTGGTACGCCAGGAGGTATCCTTCGAAAACGAAGACATCTCTATATTGGATCTGTTTGAGAACAAGCATGGTATGACGGAAAAGGAAGCCCTGCTCTATGCGGGCAAGTTTATGTTCCGTGGCAACGAATGTACAAAACAGCTCAGGAGTCTCAGCGGAGGAGAGAGGGCGCGACTGTACCTCTCCGAGCTGCTGTTGGAACAGAAGGACTGCCTGATGTTTGACGAGCCTACCAACCATTTGGATATAGACGCTAGAGGTGCATTGGAACAGGCCATTTCTCAATATACCGGCACGCTCATACTAATCACCCACGACAGAATGTTGCTGGAGGATACGGTGGACAGGATATTCGACCTGGAGGGAGGCCGCCTGCGCATCTTTGACGGATCATACACTGAATACCGCGAGCTGGTAGAGGAAGAGGAGGCCCAAGCCGAGGCGGAGCGCCTGCGCAGGGAGCAGTTGGAGCAGCAAAACAAGAAGCGTGCCAAGCAGGAGGCCAAGAAGAAAACTAAGCAGGTTATTAACTACGAGAAGGAAATTATGGCCTTGGAGGCACGGGCTGCCGAGCTTGAGGAGATGTTTGCCACGACCTCGGATCCGGAGCTTTACAGGGAATACAATCAGCTCCAGGAGGATATTGGTCATCTCTATGACCAGTGGGAACAATCCTCTCACGTTTGAGAATGCACACAAATTATGATATATTAATTGGTACATTTTACTGGTTTTGGAGGGATAAATGGCAAAGGCTAAACCTACCAGTGTTAAGAGGGAAAAGAACCTGCTGCTGGCAGTGGCTCTGTTCGTGGCAGCTGCAATACTATTTGCAGGTCTGACCACAGGCAAGCTGACAGGCAAGGTTCCCGCAGGAGCAGAATACAACACAGCATTTATCGCATGGACTTTGGTTTATGCGGTTTTGGCAGTTGGAGGATATACATTACTCAAGGGCAGGGATTTCTCCATAGATGACAACAAACTGTCATTCTACATGCCCATTGTTCTGGTGGTGGCATTTATTGCCCAGTGTGTAATAGGCGCCGCTTTCAGAGGGTACTACTACGATATTGGTACCAATATGGCCTGGGCCATCCAATCCGGACAGGATCTGTTTAATATCTACAACAGCGCATCCTTTATCGACTACCCTCCGGGAATGATGTATATCTGGGCACCTCTTGCATGGCTCAACAACCTGTTGGGAGGCGGCAATGACGCCATGGTGCTCCTGGTTAAAATCCCCGGCATTATTGCAAATATGGGACTGGCCTGGCTTGCATACAAGTGGACCAGCGATATCAAGGGTCGCACCTATGGATTCTTCGCACTGTGCGTTGTAGCCCTTAATCCCTTGCTCATTCTGGATACGTGCCTTTGGGGACAGACGGACTCAGTTCTTATGCTGTTTGTCATGTTGGCAGTGTACTTTATGGATAAGGACAAGTTCCCCCTGACCACAGTATTCCTGGCTCTGGCTATTATGACTAAGCCTCAGGCTATATTTACATTCCCCCTGTTGGCATTCGAGCTTGTTCGCAGAGTAGTGGTTTGCGATGCAGATAAGAGATGGCGCAGAATTGGAGACATAGGCATATGCGTATTAATCGGAGCAGCTGTTTGCTTTGGACTTTGTCTGCCTTTTTCCATCAAGAACGGTGGTATCAAGTGGATATTTGAACTATTCCTCAACACTGCAGGAGAGTACAATTATGCATCTCTTAATGCCTGCAATTTCTGGTCCATGCTGGGCTTTAATACAGCAGGCGGTGCCGACACATGGATGCTGTTTTCATTCAATACATGGGGCAAGATTTTTATAGGCCTTGTTACACTGGCAGTGCTGGCATACAACATTATGACCAAGAGCCGCCACAGGGTGTTGATTTCAGCTCTGGCCCTCAATTTTGGATATTTCATGTTTGCCACAGTTATGCATGAGAGATACATTTTCCCCGCAGCTATTGTGGCCATGTTTGCCGCACTGGTTATAAACCACAAGGCAGTATATGCATTTGCAGGGGCAATTTGGGCAACTGCTATTGCCAACATCAACGACATGCTGTATCTGCAGCAGGTAAACAACTGGCCCTATCCTCAGACATCTCAGGAGCAGTCATTTGTTGTGATTGTTTCTGTGTTTAATATGCTGATATTTGTTGCTCTGACGGTGTTCGTTGTCAAAAAATGTATGAACGACGTATACCTCGACACCGGTGTAACAGTAACCCGGGCAGACTATGGAACAAAACAGCCTGTAGTTCCCACAACTCCTGCTGAGCCCAAGGCCAGCGGCACGCCGTTCCACAAGTACGTAAAGGTTCAGTGGACAACCAAGGATTGGATTCTCATGTCCGTGCTGACAGTCGTATATGCTGTTGTGGCACTGTTCTACCTTGGTACTACAGAGTGCCCCGAGACATCCTGGACACCCAATGCGGTGGGAGAGACCATAACCATCAAGCTGGAGGAGCCTACAGTAATTGATAGGTTCTATATGTTCGAGGGCGTGCGCCAGAGGGCATATGACGACTATATTTACAAAGTGTCCTATGTGGACAGCTCCGGAGAATTGGTGACGGCCGAAACAATTCACGGCGACTATTCCACCTATTGCGATTGGAAGAACTACAGTCTGGGGGAGATAACTACCGACACCATTGTGGTTGAGGTTAGGGCTCTGGGAGCACCTATCAACGAGATATGCCTCACTGCTCCTGGATCCAGAGATGCTATAGCTATCCAGTCTGTAACATACACGTCTGCAGACAAGTCAACAAGCTATGCAGTTACTGAGATTAGCGATGAGCAGGGCACACTGGACTACTCCAGCACCATCCTGACAGGCATGATTTTCGACGAGATCTACCATGCCCGTACAGCCTATGAGCATTTGCACGGCATTTCTCAGTACGAGACAACACACCCGCCGTTGGGCAAGCTAATTATCTCACTGGGTATCCTCATCTTTGGTATGAATACCTTTGGCTGGAGAATAATGGGTACACTGTTCGGCATCGCTATGGTTCCTCTGATGTATGCCTTTGGCAAGAAGGTATTCAAGAGGACAGATCTGGCATTTATTACAGCCCTGCTGATGGCAGTTGACTTTATGCATTTCTCTCAGACGAGAATAGCCACCATAGACACCTACGTTGTATTCTTTATCATTTTGATGTTCTACTTCATGTACGACTGCTTTGTATACGGAGCAGTGGAGATGGGATACAAGAGATATGTGGCACATCTGGCAGTTTGCGGCATTATGTTCGGCCTTGGCTGTGCAGCTAAATGGATTGGCATTTACGCCGGACTTGGATTGGCACTCCTGTTCTTTATCGGCAAGTACAAGGAGGTGGACAGCTACTCCCGCAGCATCAAGGGATTTATGAACAAGTACTTCTGGCGAATTATTCTGCTGTGCTGCCTGTTCTTTGTGGTAATACCTCTGACTATCTATATGCTGAGCTATATTCCGGTTCAGGCTGCAGAGGGACATGCCAAGGGACTAAAGGCTTGGTGGGATTCACAGACCTTGATGTTCAACTACCATTCCGGACTGGAGGCAACACACCCCTTCGCTTCCGATTGGTGGCAGTGGCCTCTGGATGTTGTGCCCGTACTGTTCTACAGGGGCTCGGATATGCTGGGCAACCTGTCGGGCAGCGCCTCCACAATGGGCAATCCCTTCATATGGTGGATGACAGTTCCGGCTATAATTTTTGCCACCGTAATTGCCTGCTACAAGAAGGACAGGCGTATGGTTCCCGTATTGGCGGCTTACTGGTCTCAGTATCTGCCTTGGATACTGGTATCTCGTCTGGTGTTTATATATCACTATTTTTCTTGTGTTCCTTTTGCTATAATTGCCATCGTATATGTGATGGAATATTTCATTGAGACATATCCCAAGGCCAAAAGGTATTGTTACATTTATGCAGCAGCCTGCGGAGTTTTGTTCGTACTGTTCTGGCCAGTATTATCGGGATATCCTGTAGAGCGGACCTACGTGACCAACGTGCTTAAGTGGTTTGGCTCATGGCCGTTCTAGATTATGTGATTGTAATATGGAGGTAGTATGAAAATTCTCACTAGTATAGTCAATCAGGTTTCTGACAACCTCAAGGAGCAAAGAGAAAAGGTGAGGCAGAAGAAGGAAGCTAAGCAGGTGGCAATGAGCTCTGCTTGGAGTAATCTGCAGCACAAAATTCATCTTCCCGGACAGTATGCTCCTGCGGTTAAGGTTAACGACTATAGAGAATTGGTTGACAAGGCTGCTACAGACTTTGGCCATTCTCCTGCATTTTACCTTGCAGGGGAGGACGGTGACTTCAGCAGACAGGTCAGCTATATTCAGTTCAAGGAGCAGATATACGGATTGGGCACTGCCATGGCTGAGGCAGGCATGCTGGATGGCTTCGTTGGCATTCTCAGCGAGAACAGATATGAATGGTGTCTGTCCTACTTGACAATCGGCGCAGGAGGCGCGGTTATAGTACCTCTGGACAAGGAACTGGGTGTAGAGGATCTGCACAATCAGATTGTCGCAGGCGGTGTCAAAACTCTGTTCTATTCCCGCCCTATGGCAGCTAAGGTTGCCGAGGTGGTGGCAGCTGGCGATACCCAACTGGAGTTCCTGATTAATATGGATATTGGTGTCAGCACAGAGGACGAGATTTCCATGTCTGAACTGATAATTAACGGTGTAGAGAAGTACCATAGGGGAGTGGATGTGTATGCCCAACGCAAGATTACTCCTGACAAACTAGGTGTTTTGGTATTCACTTCCGGTACTACATCAAACTCCAAGGCAGTTATGCTTTCTCAGAAGAATATCTGCTCCAACATGTACTCAGTGCTTAATTCGCTCCAGTGCGATGAGAGAGACACTATGCTGGTGATTCTGCCTCTCCATCATACCTACTGTTGTACCGCCGGATTCCTCACCATGATTAACAGAGGATCAGGTATTGGCTTCTGCAAAAGCATCAAGGGCATGGCTAAGGCTCTCTTGGAATTTAAGCCAACCCTTACTATGATGGTGCCAGCTATTTTGGAGGCTCTGTATAGGAAGGTAGATTCGGCTATTTCCTCCACCCCCGAGCAGGCAGCCAGGGTAGACAAGGGCAAGGGCATTTGCAATGCTGCTCAGAAAATGGGCCTGGATATTCGCAAGGCAGTATTTAAGGATATCCACGCCAAGATGGGCGGCAGAATCAGACTGATTATCAGCGGTGCTGCAGCAATCAACCCTGCAGTGCTCAAGGCATTTGAGGAGTTTGGATTTACAATCAGACAGGGCTACGGTCTCACAGAGACATCCCCCATTGTTGCGGTTAACGAGGCCAGGGGAAATAAGTACGAGTCCGTTGGCAAACCGCTTAAGGAGGTTGAGGTTGCGATCCTGGATCCCAACGAAAACGGCATTGGAGAAATTGGCGTTAAGGGAGATAACGTAATGCTTGGTTATTACAAGAACCCCGAGGCCACATCCAAGGTGTTCAGGGATGGTTGGTTCCTGACAGGAGACCTGGGATGGATGGACAAGGACGGCTACTTGTATATTTCCGGCAGGAGCAAGAACGTTATTGTTACCAAGAACGGCAAAAACATCTATCCTGAGGAGTTAGAGACCAAGATACAGCGAATGGAATTTGTAAATGAGGCAATGGTAACAGGTGAGCCGGATGACAATTCGGGAGACCTGGTGGTGACCGCGCAGATTTACCCCAACTACAAGGATTTGGCCGCAAATGGCTACACTGACGAACAGCAGATTTACGATAAGCTCTGGGCAGAGATAAAGGCTCTCAATGAGACTCTCGCCTCCTACAAGAAGGTCCGTGCCCTGGTGGTTCGCAAGGAGGACTTTGAGCGTACCTCCACCAACAAGGTCAAGAGGTCAGCTAAGGCAAACCAGATTGTAAAGGAATAACTGAGATATACCGATAACTCTGTTTTTTAGGGTTACTTGCAAATTTAACTTCCGCCCCTTTTGTGCCCTGAATTTTGTGAGGATGAGGTTGCTTTAAACTATAAGGAGAGAGTTTCTTCGAATGAAAAAGATATATTTGATAGCGATGCCAATCATTGTTGGCCTATTTATAATGGGAGCGATTGCAGGCGTTGTTATACTCAAATCATATACGGCTCCGGATAATATATCTACAGGTGATTTGGCTCATAATGGTATAGAGGATGAGACGGACGATGTTATTTTTGTCAGGCCTGAAGAAACTCCTACGCCCACTGCGCCATCCACGCCTAATTCCACAGCTACACCGGATAATCCTGAGGAAACACCTGGCCCTACTGATCCACCAGAGAATCTGTCTCCAACCCTTACACCTAGCCCCGAGGATTATTATAAGAATCCATATATTACTCAGGCAAATACCACCTGGGTATACGACAAGATATATAAGTCCGGCAAGGCTCAGCAAAGTACCAACTCCTACAACATCTTAATTTTGGTTGCAGACTGGTCCTCCGGGTGCACTGATTCCATTATTGTTATTAATTTCAACCAAGATTCCGGCAGGATTACAACCTTGTCTATTCCGCGTGATTGTTATGTTAAACTTCCAAATGGCGAAAACGGCAAGATTAACGAAATCTATTGTGGGTATGGTGTATCTAAGCTTTGCGACTATATTAAGGGATTCACGGGTATAGACATTAATTATTATGTTGTTATTACCGGGGATACAGTTAAGACCTTAATTGATGCTGTTGGTGGTATTGATTACAATGTCCCTGTAGACATTCCTCCACTTGGACTACACAAAGGCATACAACATTTAGATGGATCTAAGGCAGTTGACCTTCTTAGATTTAGAAACTTCTATTATTACACAGATGACGTTTCTGATGAACAGCTTGCTTGGTATAATGGCAGTGATATTAGCAGAGTTAAGACAGCTATCGGATTTATCCAGGCATTTGCTGAACAGAAGTTTGCCTTGGAGTATATACTGAATATTAATGGCTATATCAACATTGTTCTTGATGATGCAGAGACCAACATTAAGACTGATACTTTGTTGTCTATGTTTAACGTAATGCTTGATCACTATGGTACGATAACAAGGGACGAAAACTTTAACTCATACTATCTTGGTGGTAAGTATGATGATACAAAATATTACAATAAGTACGGGAAAATGTGGGTATGGGAGGTTAATGACTGCATGGTTAATTACAACGTTAACAAGGCATATTATACAGAAGATATCTTCAATAAAATGTTTAAGACTAAGTATCCCGGACTTGCATCATTTTAACAGACTTCATTAAGGCCTCCTCGGAGGCCCTTTTTTTTGTAGAGATAGGTTTTCACCACCGGAACTTTAAGGCTCACCATGTTGGGTGTTTTACCTGAGAAGAACAAGGAGCCAAAACACAAGCATGGTTACTTGAGAATGTAATAATGTGATGATATTATAGAAAATGGATTATTGGAAGAAATTATTCCTTGCTTATCAAAGCAGACATGATATATAAGAGTTAGATGCGGGATGTTACAGGAGATAATGCAGTATGTATAAGCAGTTTATAAAGAGATTGATAGATGAGGTACTCTCTATTATAGGTATTATTGTCCTGGCGATTCCAATGCTGATTATCGCTGTTGCGGTGAAGATTGATGATCCTGGACCAGTTCTATTCAAACAAAAGCGAGTAGGTATACATAAGACACACTTTATCCTTTATAAATTCAGGAGCATGAAGATGTCTACTCCTAAAGATTGCCCCACACATTTATTGGAAAATCCGGATCAGTTTATTACCAGTGTTGGTAAGTTCCTGCGCAGGAGCAGTCTGGATGAATTGCCACAGCTATTTAATATATTGATGGGGGATATGTCTATAGTTGGCCCGCGTCCGGCTCTGTGGAATCAGGAGGATTTGATTGCAGAGCGTGACAAGTACGGAGCTAACGATGTAAGACCTGGACTTACAGGATGGGCCCAGATTAATGGACGTGACGAGCTGGAGATTGATGTGAAAGCTAAGTTAGATGGCGAGTACGTCGAGAAAATGAGTTTTGGCTTTGACTGCAAGTGCTTTTTTTGCACCATAATCAGTGTGCTTAAGTCCGATGGTGTTGTTGAGGGCGGCACCGGCGAGATGAAGAAACAGGAAGAAACACAAGAGGTTGCTAAATGAAAATTTTAGTTGTGTGTCAATATTACTATCCGGAAAATTTTCAGATAACCCCTGTTTGCGAACAGCTCGTTAAGGATGGATATGATGTTACTGTTTTGACAGGCCTTCCCAATTATCCCTTGGGAGTGGTCCCGGAGGAATATAAAAAGGGACACAGAGATGAATGGATCAATGGAGTTCACGTTGTTAGAGTTCATGAAATAGGAAGAAAAAAAGGCGCTTTTCATTTAGCACTGAACTATATTAGCTTTTGGTTGTCTGCCTCTCGAAAGATTAATGAGTTGCCTGGTGATTGTAACCTGGTTTTTGTGTATCAGTTGTCTCCGGTTATGATGGGACTGCCTGCAATCAAATATGCCAAAAAGCACAATGTACCAATGCTTTTGTATTGCTGCGATTTGTGGCCGGAATCAATGAAGATATATTTGAAATCAGAAAAAAATCCTGTTTTTAGATATTTCAAGAGATTAAGCAGGAGGGTATATCATTCCAGTGATTATCTTTTTGCTCAATCAACAAGTTTTGTCGATTACCTCTCGCAAATACATGGATTGCCATTAGAGAAGATAGCGTACTTGCCGGCGTTTGCTGACGAACAGTATTTGCTGGAAGATTTCACGCCTCAGGATGATACAATAGATTTTGTTTTTCTTGGGAATTTAGGCATAGCACAGGACTTAATTAAGGTATTGTCTGCGGTTGAGAAGATCAAGGATATCCCTAATTTTAAAGTCCACTTTGTTGGCGATGGTTCTATGTTTGAAGCAGCAAAAGCATTTGTTGATGAAAAAGGGTTGACCCATATTGTCCAGTTTTATGGCAGAAGACCTGTAGAGGAGATGCCTGAATTTTATAGACTAGCCGATGCGTGTTTGGTATCTCTCAATATGGAGAATCAAATAGGATTAACTCTTCCTTCTAAGGTACAGGGATACATGGCGGCTGGAAAACCAATTATAGGTATGATTAATGGCTCTGCACGGGATGTCATTGTTGAATCAAAATGTGGAGTCTGTGTGGATTCCGGAGATGTTGATGGACTGGCAAATGCAATGAGAGATTTTATTCTCAACAATGATAACTACAAGGATTGTGGTGAAAATGCGCGACAATATTTTGTTGACAATTTTAGGAAGCACATATTCATGTCAGTTTTGGAAGATAAAATAAACGAAATGGAGAAGGTTTAAAATGTCGCTCTTTAAAGGGAAAACACTTATGATTACGGGTGGTACGGGATCTTTTGGTAATGCTGTACTGAATCGTTTTTTGCGAACTGACATTGGAGAGATTCGTATCTTTTCCAGAGACGAAAAGAAGCAGGATGACATGCGTCATGAGTTTCAGGTTAAAAATCCCGAGGCGGCAGATAAGATTAAGTTCTATATTGGGGATGTCAGAGATTTAGCTTCCGTTAAGAATGCTATGTATGGCGTAGATTATATATTCCATGCTGCAGCCCTTAAGCAGGTGCCATCCTGCGAGTTCTTCCCGATTGAAGCCGTTAAAACAAACGTACTTGGTACAGATAATGTCCTTACTGCTGCTATTGAGGCAGGAGTTAAGAATGTAGTTTGTCTCTCTACAGACAAGGCAGCTTACCCTGTTAATGCTATGGGTACTTCTAAGGCTATGATGGAGAAGGTTGTTATAGCTAAGTCGCGAACCGTAGCTCCTGCTAAGACCAAGATTTGCTGTACCAGATATGGTAATGTAATGTGCTCACGCGGTTCTGTTATTCCTCTTTGGATTGACCAGATCAGAAATGGTGATTCCATCACTATTACAGATGGAAGAATGACCAGATTCATCATGTCCTTGGACGAGGCGGTAGATCTTGTCTTGTTTGCCTTTGAGCATGGAGAATCCGGAGATATTTTGGTGCATAAGGCGCCTGCTTGTTCCATTCAGACACTGGCAGAGGCCGTATGTGAGTTGTTTGGTGGCAACAAGGATAACGTTAAGGTTATTGGTATCCGCCATGGTGAGAAGATGTACGAGACTCTTCTGACAAATGAGGAGTGTGCTCATGCCATCGACATGGGCAATTTCTATCGCGTTCCTGCGGATAAGAGGGGGCTTAACTATGACAAGTACTTCAGTCAGGGAGATACTGAGAGAAATACACTAACCGAGTTTAATTCAAATAATACAGACTTGTTGGATGTTGAAGCTGTAAAGCAGGCCTTACTTCGTCTTCAGTATATTCAAGATGAGTTACATAAGATGGAGGAAGTATGAAGTTTTTAGTTTTGGGCTGTAATGGTATGGCAGGACATATGATTTCAGCATATCTCCAGGAACAGGGCCACGATGTATTTGGCTTTGATAGAGCGAAATCTAAATATATTTCCAGCGTAGCAGGAGATGCTACAGACAAAGAAACTATCAAGGAACTTGTTGGCAAAAACAAATATGATTCAGTAATAAACTGTATTGGCATTCTTAATCAGTTTGCCGAACAGAATAAGGCCTTGGCTACATATTTGAATTCATATTTTCCTCACTATCTTGCAGAATTAACAGACAATACCGACACGCAGATTATTCATATGAGCACAGACTGTGTTTTCTCTGGCAGAAGAGGAAATTACACTGAGGATGATTTCCCGGATGGAGAGACCTTTTACGATAGGTCCAAAGCTCTAGGCGAATTGAGAGATGATAAAAACATCACTCTTAGAAATTCTATTGTTGGTCCTGATATAAATCCTAATGGCATTGGCTTAATGAACTGGTTCATGAAGCAAGAAGGTCCGATTAATGGATTTACAAAGGCAATGTGGACAGGCCAAACCACACTACAGTTAGCAAAGACAATGGAGGTAGCCGCCAGGGAGAAAGCCGCTGGTTTATATAACACAGTACCGGATCACTCTATTAGTAAGTATGATTTGCTGCAGTTGTTTAATCAGTATTTCAGAAATAGTGAGATTCAAATTTCTCCTGTAGAAGGAATAAATGCAGATAAATCACTAAAGCGTACTAAGTTCGACTTTAGTTACATTATCCCAGACTATGAAAAAATGATTGCTGAGGCTGCTGAGTGGTTATCGACCCACAAGGCTATGTATCCACACTATAATTTGTAAAAAAAGGATTAATATATGAGCAAGCTAAAATTAATGACAATCGTTGGTACAAGACCAGAGATTATCAAGATGTCTGCAATAATCAAAAAGTGTGATTACTATTTTGACCATGTTTTGGTACACACAGGTCAGAATTATGATTACCAGTTGAATGAGGTTTTCTTTAATGATTTGGGCTTGAGGGCACCAGATTATTATCTTGGTGTTGTTGGTGAAAATCTGGGCCAGACAATGGGTAATGTCATATCCAAATCATATGAACTTATGATGAAAGTCAAGCCGGATGCGATTATTGTCCTTGGTGATACTAATTCATGTTTGTCTGTTATTTCAGCAAAAAGATTAAAGATTCCAGTATTCCATATGGAAGCAGGAAATAGGTGTAAGGACGAGAACCTTCCAGAGGAAGTTATCAGAAGGATCGTTGATGTAACCAGCGATGTTAATTTATGCTATTCAGAGCATGCAAGGAGATACATTTTAGATTCAGGCGTTCGCCCAGAGTATACTTTTGTTGTTGGTTCTCCAATGGCTGAGGTGCTAAATGGATGTATTGATCAGATTAATGATAGCAATATTCTTGATGAACTAAAGCTGGAGCCCAATAAGTATATTCTCTTATCAGCACATCGCGAGGAGAACATTGATATAGAAGAGAACTTCTTCAGCTTGATGAATGCAGTTAATGCCCTTGCAGAAAAGTACGATATGCCAATATTGTATTCGTGCCATCCTCGTTCCAGGAAGTTCATAGAGCAGAGAGGATTTGCATTCGATTCAAGAGTCAGACAGAATCAGCCTCTGGGCTTTTTTGACTATAACAAGCTGCAACAGAATGCTTTTTGTGTGGTGTCTGATAGCGGGACGGTTCCGGAGGAAGGTGCTTACTTTAAGTTCCCGGCAGTATCTGTGAGAACATCAACAGAGAGACCAGAGGCAGTGGATAAGGGGGTTTTTATAATTGGTTCTATTACCTCCGAAAAGGTTATCCAAGCCGTTGATTTGGCAGTTAAGATGCACGAGAGTGGCGATGACGCCTGTGACGTGCCAGCTTATACTGATACCAATGTATCTGCAAAGATTGTGAAGATTATCCAGTCATATACAGGTGTAATTAATAAGATGGTTTGGAAAAAGTAAGAGAATTGCCTCGACATTAGAGAGAAAAGATAAATGAAGGTTTTACAGATTAGTGCCAACTGGGGCCATGGTGGTCCTGGCGGCGTAGTTAAAGA
Source organism: Clostridia bacterium (assembly GCA_017501105.1). Classification (GTDB taxonomy): domain Bacteria; phylum Bacillota; class Clostridia; order RGIG7378; family RGIG7378; genus RGIG7378. Next base: position 14,935 of record JAFVXO010000105.1, read on the forward strand.
TATCCATAATTACTTGTGCGAGAATGGACACGAGGCTGTTGTTGCATATGGAAGATATGATGTTCCAGCGGACATAAAATCCATAAAGATTGGGAATAGGGTATCTGTATACCTTCATGTATTGTTATCCAGGTTGTTTGATATATCTGGTTTTGGATCAAGTTGGGCTACCCAGAAATTCATAAAAGAAATTGATAGGGTAAAACCAGATGTGGTTCATATCCACAATTTACTTGGATACTATATAAATGTTGAGATCTTATTTAATTATTTGAAGAAAGCTAACATTCCGACCGTATGGACGCTACATGATTGCTGGGAGTTTACAGGCCATTGCATTAATTTTGAAAGAATTAATTGTAAGAAGTGGAAAGAGGGATGTGGCAATTGTTCATTAAGGGGTAATTACCCAGAGGCTTGGCTTAAAGATAATTCCAAATCAAATTTTATAAAAAAGAAGCAGTGCTTCACAGGTGTGTCGAAAATGCTATTGGTAACTCCATCTCAATGGCTGAAGAACTTGGTTCAAGAGTCCTATCTTAAGGATTACGAATGCGAAGTAATCAATAATGGCATCGATCTACAAGTTTTTAAGCCAACGGCTAGTGACATCAGAAGCGAATATGGGCTTCAGGACAAAAAAATACTATTGTTTGTTGCTTCTGTTTGGAATGACATGAAGGGGGAGCAAATTGTCTATCAACTGGCAGATGAGCTGGATGATTCCTTTGCTATGGTCATGATTGGAAGAAAGTCTTCAGAAAATATTCCCGACAGGATTATTAACATTCCCAGAACACAAAATGTGGATGAATTGGTTAAATGGTACTCGGCAGCGGATGTTTTCGTTAACCCAACTTTGGGAGATAATTTTCCCACAGTTAACATTGAAGCATTAGCCTGTGGTACTCCGGTTGTTACCAGCAACACAGGAGGAAGCCCTGAAGTAGCAGGGAATGAGTATGGCTGTGTAGTATACTCTAAGGGGATAGAAGAGTTTATCGATAAGATAAATCAATGTATAAAGAGAGGTCTGACAACCGAGGAATGCAGAGAAGCGGCGACGAAGTATGACAGAGACGCATGCTTTAGGAAGTATGTTGCGATTTATACTAAGGCTAAGGAGATGGAGGAATAAGAATGTCCAGGAAGATATCTTTAAAAGATATATTCTATACAATATTTGCGCTTTTATTAATCTTAATAGGTATCGTAAGTTTTAAAAACGCAAATATTATATTTGTTGCTTCATTAACTTTGCTGGTTAGTGTAATTAACTTTATAAGATATAGAAGCAGTCCGTTCCATTTTATTGTATTTGGGTTTATATTGTTTTCAAATTATAGTATTTGTTTTGCCCAATATATTAAGCCAATAAATAGTATTTATGCTTCTTTATTTAATACAGAATATTCTAGAATTAGTATTTGTGTTTTGCTTATATTTAATTCACTGCTTTTGTTGTTTAATTGTCTGCCGCATAAGGAGTGTAGTAACGTTGAAAATAAATTTTTAAACAAGGAATTTTTCAATCCAATTATTGTAATTGGAGCGTTGCTTTTGCTGATTGTTATCTTTACTTTCGGATTTGATAGAGCAACTACTGAAGGTGCCAGAGGTGATATTTCATCTTATTACGAATATTCGATTATATTGTTTTTAGTAGGATTTTTCTTTTGTGGTGATAAAAAAGGCTATAAGATAGCCTTGCTTTCAGTCCTTGCTATGTATGTTCTACAAGATCTGGTATACGGTGGGCGCATTACATCATTGCAGTTGCTGTTGCTCAGTTATCTGATTTTCTTTTTTGATAAAAAAATAAACGTATTAAAGGTTTTGCCATTGGGTGTATGTGGCCTTGCTGTGTTTAGTGCCGTAGGCCAATTGAGGGGAAGGTTTAATTTTTCCTTGGAGTCTATAGTAGACGCCTTTGAGATGCTGGCGGATGGTTCCTTTGCATTGGACACTGCATATGCAGCGTTCTATGCATCACAGATTTTTGTTGTCGCTGCTTTGGTAGATCCCGTCGCTACTAAGTTAAACATGTTTGGTTCATTTTTGTTGTCAATCATAACGGGAGGCTCTGCAGAGTCTAATTTGTCGCTGTATACCCGGAATTTTTCCTGGCATGGTGGAGGCGGACTTGCTCCGTTTTATATGTTCTATTATCTGGGGTATGTAGGTGTTATTCTTATCGGCATCTATATCGCTGCTATCTTAAGAAAACTTGGCAGGAATAATTCCTATTTTGGTAAGGCAGTAACCATATATGTTGTTGCTACAGTACCAAGATGGTATCTATACTCATTGTTAGCAATCACAAGAGGACTGCTTATTTTGGGTGTTGTATTTGGAATTTGCTATCTTGCTGATTGCCTGATGAAAAAGAAGAAATTGCAGTTTAATAAAAGCAAAAGCATTAATGTTGGAGGGTAGTTATGGGATGTGATGTTAGTGTAATAATCCCAGTTTATAATTCGGAGAAGTTTTTAGAAGACTGCGTACATAGTGTTATAAATCAAACATTCTCTAATATTGAAATAATTTTGGTAAATGATGGTTCCAAGGATAAAAGCGCAGATATTTGTGACACCCTTGCCATAAAGGATAGTAGAATTAGGGTTATTCATAAAACAAATTCAGGGGTGTCTGATACCAGAAATGTTGGAATTAATGAAGCCATAGGAAGATATGTAACATTCATTGATTCTGATGATGTGGTTGAGTTGAACTACATTGAAAAGTTATATAGAGAGATTTTAAATTCGGATATAGATTGTGTTGTGTGTGGCTTTAATATTTGCAGGGGTATTAGCAAGGTTTCTCAAGATTATAAAAGACCGGTCCTCCTTTCTTCTGAAGATGATGAATATGGAATTGAACTTATGCACCTTTATCAGGGAAAGCTGTTAAATCCCATTTGGAATAAAATGTATGTTAAAGAATCTATGCCAGGATTCAATGTGAATTTGGCAATGGGAGAAGACGTGGTCTTTAATTTAGAGTATTTCAGCAAAACGAAAAAAATAAAGGTTATTCCAGATGTTTTGTACAATTACAGGGTTCATGAAGGCTCTGCCGTAACAACACCGAGTTTAAATAGGATGAAGGATGTTATTGTTGTTAACAATTTTATGATCGACTCCTTTTCTAACATTTTAACCGAAAAAAATATAAAAAAAATAATTAAGGTGTGCGTTGGCGAAGTGGATGGCCTGTATAGGCATCTATTCAGGATGAGTGCTTCCAAGAATGAAATAAAGAATATTATAAATTGTTGGAGAAGTTGCGAAGAGTATGCGGTATTCTTTAACTCTTTTGCGAGAAAAAATTTAATTTATCTGGCGTCAGCAAATACAATTTATAGATTTTATTATTTAAGAACTATTGGTGAAAGAACAATTATTAAGATGTTCAGGCAGAGGATGATAGTTAAATGAATAAATTAAAGCGCTTTTGTAGTACGACATTGGTGTATTTTGCAGGAATTGTGCTTCCCAAGGTAGTAGTCTTCTTTTTATTGCCGCTATATACCAGTCGAATTAATCCAGACCAATATGGCATATATGATTTAGTCCTTGCGTTTATTAATTTGTTAGCCCCCATATTATTCCTACAGATATGGGATGGTATGTTTCGTGTGAGTTTCGAATACACGGAAGAAAAGGACAAGTATAAGGTTATTGCGAATTCGTTTGCAGTGTGCCTGTTTGGAACGATAATTTATACATTGATATATTTCGTAGTACAAGGAGTATTCCATATTGAATATTCCCTGTACATCTTTGCGTATGGACTTGTTTTCTCGTTTCAATATTTGTATGGCTTCATTTGCAGAGTGTTCCTGGATAATAGGCTTTATGTTGTTTCGGGACTGATAAACACAGTCATTACAGTAATTCTGAACGTGGTGCTGATAGTTGTCTTTAATTGGGATGTCAGGTCTTTGTATTTTGCTCCCATTGTTGGAATGGTTGTCCAGATATTGATTATTGAAATCAGATATGGAGTATTTGCAAATTGCAAAATCGACTATATTGAGAAGGATATAATCAAGAGAATGATTAAATTCTCCGTTCCATTATGCCTGGCATCAGTTTCGTTTTGGCTGCTTTCCGGATATACCAAATCGCTGATTACAGGAGTTCTTGGTGCAACGGAAAATGGTTTGTTTGCTGTTGCCAATCGTTTCGCGTCAGCTATTACAATTATGGTTGCAATGTTCCAATATGCGTGGAATGAGCTGGCATATATTATATCCAACGATTCCGATAGATCTGATACATATAACATCTGCATCGATTTGCTCTTGAAATTTGTAATACTTGGTAGTGCAGGTATATGTATTTTGGTAAAAGTTGTTTTCCCGTTTTTTATTCATGAACAGTATGGGGATGCATTGTATGTTGTTCCGGCAACAATCATTGGCAGCGGAATGAATATAATGGCGAATTTTGTAGGGACATTATTTCTTACAGAGAAGAAGACCAATGGAATTATGTATAGTACCTTGATTGCCGCAGCGGTTAATGTTGTGGTGGGTTATTTGTCGGTGAGGATTTTCGGCCTGCATGGAGTTACAATTGCGCTGTGTCTGTCCTTTGTGGTTTTAATGTTAATCAGATTGATTCAATCTAATAAGCTATTTAATATTAGTTACAATGTTAAGAGCATTATTGTTATTTCGCTTGTTTTGGTAGCATCAATTATAGAGTTTTATTGTGTTAAAAATTTGTTGGTAGATATACTGTCTATCGTGGCCATTGGAGTAGTATTTACATTATCGATAAAAAAGTACCTTGTTATGATTATAAAAAGGTAGATTGTAAGAGGATATATGGACAAAACACTTTTACAAATGTTGGCATTGTTACGCAGCAGTCTTTGGGGAACAGAACGTTATCCTTTAGAAGTGTATGCAGATATAAATTGGGAAGATTTGTACAAAGAGCTTAAGGACCAGACGGTTAATCGTCTGGTTGCAGATATATTGTGTTCGTTAAATACGCCTGTTAGCAACCAATGTCTCCAGGACACCACTCGAGGCATGATGGGATGGCACAAAATAATGAAAGAGCAACAGAATCTCTATGAGCTCTTGTCTTCTAACAACATTCCATTTGTGGTTCTGAAAGGTGCTGTTGCCTGTATTAATTATCCTAAGCCCTATTACAGAAGCATGGGTGATATTGATATCATAGTTGATCCTGCTGATTTTAAACACACATCAGAAGTACTGGAAAATAATGGTTATGAGTTATGCTTATCCGGAAGTCGGCACATATCTTTTTCTCATAATGGAATTGAAATAGAAGTTCACAGGTATTATTCCCTCAAAACTGATAAGGCACAATTCGAACTGCTGGAGGGCTTAATCCAAAAGGGGATACCCACAGCAACAGAAGCACACATAGAGGGATATAAGTTTCCCATGCTGTCCACATGTGAAAATGGTTTAGTGTTTTTGGAGCATATAGATCATCACCTACAGGACGGTATTGGCCTTAGACATATAGTGGACTGGATGATGTACGTAGACCGCCATGTCACAGATACTATGTGGAAAAATATGTTAGGACCATACACGGAAAGGCTGGGTCTCAAAACCATGGCTGTTGTAGTTACCCGTATGTGCCAGATGTATCTGGGATTAAGTGAAGATATCGAATGGTGCAAAGATGCGGACCCCGAGCTGTGTACAGACCTGATGAATGTAATTTTAGCGAGAGGAAACTTTGGTCGCAAAGCCAAAGATGCTAATGCGATTTCTCATGTGCTACATTCCACGTCAAATGTTTTTGGCACCTTTAGAATGTTGCAGTACAGAGGAACAGTTAATTGGAAACTATTAGAAACCCACTCATATTTAAAGCCATTTGCGTGGCTGTATCAAATATGCAGATATATACACAAGGGATTTAAGGTTAAAAACCCTATCAGGAGTCTGATAAAGAAAGCTAAGAGCACCTCCGAGGAAAGAAGGATTTTTGACAAGTTGGGCGCTACCAAAAAAAGTGATGGAATAGAAACTCCTGATGGGAAACAGTATTAAACTACAAATTCATTTATGTCCATAAAGATCTGAGGAGCTCGCTCCGAAAGTTAAGGAGCTTGAGAGGAAACAAGACTATTATTTGTTGTAAGTTGCTTTAGTGGACACCGGTAGTGTATTATAATATGAGAATGCGGATAGTTATATTATTGATTGTTATGAGGCTTTGTTTATATGTCATATAATTTAGATGAATTTTCTATCAAGAAGGCTGATACAGATAGTTCTGCAGGGATTTCTCTTGTGGATATTTTTAAGGTGCTTAAGCAAAAGGTTATCTGGATTGCTCTTGTTACGTTGATTGCCACAATCGGTTCTTTTTTAATCACAAAGTTCTTTGTTACTCCTAAGTATACATCTTCTGTCATGGTTTATGTATATAACGAGAAGGAGGGCGGATATACATCTTCTGACCTTTCGCTTTCCAAGAGTTTGGTAAATACGTATGTAGTTATGATTGAGAGCGATACGCTGCTTACACAAGTGATTAATTCCCTTGACTTGGACATGTCATGTAATCAACTCCGTAAGATGATTAGTGCTTCTGCAGTTAATAATACTGAGGTGTTCAAGATTAATGTTGAGCACGCAGACCCTGGGCTTGCAAAGGATATTGCAGGCTCTATTTCACAGTTGGCCCCCTCGTTCCTGGAGGAGAAGGCTCATGCCGGCAGCGTGGAAATCATAGACTATGCCCAGATTCCTACGCAACCTACATCACCTAGTCTTGCACGCAATATGATAATAGGATTTATACTTGGGCTTATTGTTTCAGTAGCTATAATTGTTGGTAGTGCCATTTTCGATACCAAGATCTATGATGAGAACGACCTGATTTCTAAATTTGAGGTGCCTGTATTAGGTAGTGTGCCCAATATAGTCGTAGAGGTTAAGAAGGAGGTATAGTATGAGATTGACTGCTGATATAAAGTCGAAAATCAAGAGCGGGCATAGCGTCAGTTCCCGGTTCGTTAAGGATTCTTGCACTAAGTTGTTGGGCGATACAACTCCTTTTGCAGTGCAAGAGGCCTATAAGGTCATCCGTACCAGACTATCCTTTACGTCTAAGGGAGAGAAGTGCCCTATTTACGTTATAACCAGCTCTAGCCCGGGAGAGGGCAAGACTCTTACCTCACTTAACATTGCTATTTCTTTTTCGGAAATTGGGAAAAAAGTTTTGCTTATCGACGGAGATATGCGTAACCCCACATGTCACAAATTTCTGGATACTCGCAGGGAAAATGGACTTTCTGAACTTTTGGCGGGTATTTCAGAGACAGTTAATGTTAGAAAAACCAAGTATGACAACTTGTTCTTTATGGCTGCAGGAAGCATCCCACCAAACCCTGCTGAACTTCTGGCTTCCAGTAAAATGAATGACCTTATTCATTTTCTTAAGGAACACTTTGATTATATATTGATGGATACTCCTCCGATTGGGATTGTTACAGATGCATCTCTTCTTTCTGATGCTGCTACAGGTTTTATTATTGTAGCAAAAAGTAATGCATCCAGAGTTCCAGAGGTTCAGGCTGCAGTAGGTGCGATTCGGGCCGTCGGTGGGAGAATTTGTGGCTTTGTTCTTAACGGAATTGGTGGCAAGGGTTCTGAGTACTATAAGTCCGGTAATTCATATGGCTATTCTTATTACTATGGTAAAGACGCAGAACTTATTATTAGCAAGGATAAGTAATGCTTATTGATTTCCATAGTCATATTTTACCAAGAGCAGATCATGGTAGTGATAGTTTAGCTACTTCTCTTAAACAGTTAGAATTAGCAAAAGCGGCAAGAGTAGGCACGGTTGTGGCTACCCCTCACTTTTATCCACATAAAATGACACTGGAGTCTTTTTTGGACAGGCGTAATAAGTGTCATTCAAAATTGGCAGAGGCATATGACGGCCCTGTAAATATTAGGGTTGGAGCCGAGGTGATGGTTTGCAGAGGCCTTGAGCGTATGGAGGGACTTGAACAGCTTTGTGTTGATTCTACTAATGTGCTTCTTCTGGAGATGCCGTCCGGCAAGTGGAGCAACAGCTTAATTGATACAGTTATAGAGCTAGACGACGATCCGCGATTTAATGTGGTATTGGCTCATATAGACAGGTACGATATTTCCTGGGTTAAGCCTTTGATTGACTATGGTATTAATTGCCAGATCAATGCGGTGGCCATGGTCAAGCTGTTTTCCCGTAAAAAATATCTCAACTTAATTGACCGGGGATCAGTTGTAGCCTTGGGAAGTGATATTCACGGTACAGAAGTTGGGTATAAGCATTATACTGCGGCTGTAAGATATATGGGAGACAGGACTGCTGTGGTAATGAATAGAACAGCAAGACTAATAGGGGGCAGTTATAGGTAAAAGCAAACACGAGCCTAAGAAAAGGGAAAGCAAGTGCTGTTTGCAAGGCAGATTTTTCCGATTTTTCGGGGTTGTGTTTTCATGTTGATAGTGATAATATATAAACCCATTTGACTATAGGTTTTTGTGGCTTTTGGTCGACAATGCTTCACCGGAGGACTATATGAGCCATGTTGTGAGTAAAATCAGATATTTCGTTTTTGGATTAGCGGCCATACTTGTAATGGTAGTAGGCCTTGTTTTTGTGCATGCAACAGCTGCCACATACATATATGACGTTACCAATGCTATCACGGGAGAACAGCTTTATAGAGGCAACGATATTCAGGAGGCTTTTGATGCTGCGGAGCGTGGAAGCATTATCTCTATTGGCAGAAATGTAACTATCAAGACAAATGTTATTATAGATGCAGAGGTTATGATTTCAAATTATAGCCTTATTCGTTTTGCAGATGATGGCAAGTTCTTGTTGACAGGAGATGGTGCACTATATGTAGATACCAGACTTCCTGTTAAGAGGATTGGTGCTCTATATTCTTACAGCTCAATAGACTATACGGATACAGAGGGCCCCGGTGGAGGCTCGGGATATCTTTATTTCCTGGTTACACAGCCCCCATCTCTGGAGGGGAACGTTCCCCAGATTAGTGCAGGGGAAGGACTGTTTGGATCCCATATCGACGACACAGCCGGCGTTATCTACTTAGATGCGTCTGTTGATGGTATCTCCATACACGATTTAACCGGGTTGATTTCCATGGAGGCATCCAACGCGGATGATGTTACATTTACGGTTAATGGTTCAGTATATGTCAATGGCAAGGATTGTGTTAAAAATGGATCCACTATTATTGCCAGCGCAAACAATAGAGATACTAAGACGACTGCAACCAGGACATATAACATCGTACTGGTAGGAGATGTTAACGGCAATGGTCGTATTGATGCGGCAGATGCCAGTTTAATTGTGCGTGCTTCCGACGGCAAGGTTTCCTTGTCTGATCTGGCTATTGCTGCAGCAGACGCGGATAGAGATGGATCAGTATCAGCAGCTGATGCGGATGTTATATGTAAAAAATATGTAAGGGTGGGCAGCTATAAAAGCCCGTTAGGCGGACAATGAGAGATGTGACTAAGCACAATTTCATATCCATCATGGGAAAGAGCATAATCACTTTTGTGGTTGTTGCCTTGATGATGTCGTTGTCTATTACTGCCTCTGCAGCTGTAATAGTTGTGGATCCGGGAGAGTCCGTCAGCATTATTTTGGAATACACCAATGCCTGTGCTGTGGACGGATATGTATATTTCTCGGAGGAGTCGATAGTCAGTGATGTTCAGTATAGTGTCGCTGGCAGTAATATGAGGGGTTTAGTTGAGAATGGCCGCATTTTCCTATACTCAGATAATCCAGAGGGCGTTTCCGGCCAGGTTATTATTACAGTTACGGTATATTCTGCTGCGGAGAGAGGTAGTAGTTGTAATGTAAACGTAAAGTATGCTGTTACAGATCCAGACAAAGACACCCCTGGCGAGTACAAGACATTAACTACTACAATTACGGTCCGTACAGAGAATGTCCCCACAGCAACACCTGCTCCAACAGCTACTCCTGCACCAACGGCAACTCCTACCCCCAAGGCCGACATATCCAAACTGCAGGAGCAGATCAAGATAGCGGAGTCGCTTACGTACTATGATTACACAAAGGACACATGGTCTAATGTGCAATCTGCACTTACAGTAGCAAAGCAGATGTTGTTATCGGACAGCCAATCTAATGTTGACTCTGCTACCAACAAGCTCAGGGAGGCCTTGGCGCAACTTCTGCCAATGGACTACACAGCATTGGAGGAAGCTCTGAGCAGTGCTCAGCAGCTGAACAACATAGAGGAGTTAGCAGCTTATTGGCAAAGATTTGTACAGGCGCTGACAAATGCTCGTAGCCAGAGGACCAGCGGAGATCAAGAGGCCGTTAATGCGGCAACACAAGAATTGTTGGCCGCAAAGGATGCTCTGATTGCTGCTTTAGAGGACATGGAACAGATTATTGAGGTAGAAAAGGAAGTGCCTGTTGAGGTGCTGCCCAGCTATGCGTACTGTAATGAAACCAAGCATTCAGTGTTCACAATAGTCATGATTATCAGTCTTGTACTTAATTTGATTTTGATAGGATTGATTGTTTTCTATTTCATAAAAAAACATCTTCACCAGAGAGATAATACACCTTTAGTTGATTATAACATTGACGAAGATATGGAAATCTCTGAATAAGATAGCGAGGAAACACTAGTGGATCAACAGTGGAAGAGAGTTGAATATGAGACCTGGGATGCAGCCTTTAAGGGACTGGTTCCTTTGGTTCGTCAACAGTCTGTGCGTGTTGCTGCCTATGCACGAGAATTGTATGTGCATGCCTATAGTTTGTCCTTTGCCCGCAAGTTTGAGGGACAAGAACGTATCCATGGTAGGTACGCAGATGTGGCTTACAAGTGTGGTATGTACCATCAGCTAGGCAAGGCTTTGGTTCCACCGGAGTACCAGCTGTGGCAGGAGGACGTTAAGGAAGAGGAGGAGCAACTCTACAAAAAATATACCAGTGATGGACGCATTTTAGTTTCCACGCTGCAGGTTAGAGGGGCCAAGTCACGCTTTTGGAAAAAGGAAGCTTTTGAAGAGCAGCCAACAGAAAATATTCCTTGGCTTATGATTCGCGAGAGCTGTCAGCAGCACATGGAACGATGGGATGGCAGCGGCTATCCTGATGGACGAAAGGCGGAGGAGATTAGCCCAATTGCTCAAATTGTCGGCTTGGCCAGAGAGCTGGATGTCCTGGCATCAGGTACCGTATCAGAGACTCCTTTTGATGAGGCTTTTGCCATGCTTTGCAGCCAGGAGGGTACTCTCTGGAATCCCGAACTTATTCAGGTGCTAAAGGCAGCAGAGGCAAGTTGCCGCGAGGTATACAACAAATATATCCATTACACCTTGACCTTGCCAAAGACCATTACACTGGTGGAGAGGTCTGCGGATCGCTCCATGGGGTTGTCTTACAGGGCAATACAGGATTCGATGGATGGTCATATTTGGGGCTACGAGGCGACACCTTGGTTCTCCGGCATAGCAAATAGACCTGGAGAGATAGAAAGGCTTGATGATGTGGCATCTATGCTAAAGTCCACAGACATAGCAAATGATGTAGCCAATTACTTTATGTACGAGGCTGCAGATACCATTTTGAGAATGGGTAATTGCAGGCTGGATACAAATAAGGTATTGCTTAAAGTTCCTAATGAGTTGTATACTCAAGGTAGTAAGCTTAAGGAATTCAACCAGTTATTTGAGGATCAACCTATCGAAAAGGATAATCTCCTGCTTTTGATACCGGAGCAGCTTGTCAAGAACGCCAACAAGGGAGTGAGGGAGGTCATAGCACGATATGTGCGCAATGGCATAGTTTTGGTTATGGACCAGTTCCACCCAGAGGCGTGGGAGCCGGAGGAGCTTAAGGAGACGGCCATTTCGTATCTGCGTTTATCCCCTGATGTTGCAATGGATGCTGATACAGCAGAATCCATCGAGATTCTTAAGACATGGGGCTTTACTATTTTGGCCACCGGTGTTGACTCCCAGGAAATGAGGGATTGGATGTTCCACAATGGCGTTGCGGGGCTGTCTGGACCTATAACAGGTAACATCATTACGGAGGATGAACTCATCAGAGACGGTATTATGAGGCAACAGCAATGAGTACTCCCAAGCAGGCTGGTGTAGATAGAGAGCCAAGGTGGAAACTCTTTCGCAAGACCAGGGGCGGCGTAGTATTGACACGGGCCGAGGTCAAGGAAATCCGTAAGGGCCGAAAAAAACTCCGTAAGGAGATGAAGGAACGCAAAATTTACAGTAAGTATGAGTTTGAGGCAATGGCCTCGGCTCTCGGACTGTATTTTGATAAAAAAAAGGGACTTCTGTTTTTGTTGTTTAGCGGAGGTCGCGGAATATGGGTATTGTTGGGAGCAGCACTCTTGACTGTATTGGCATTGTTCGCAATGGCCACTGTTAGCCAGATGAGAGGATACTTTACTATCAACTTGTCGGACAAGATGTACACACAGGGGTTTGTGCTTAGTGAGACTGAGGATTTTAGCAATCCAACCAGTTATCTCTTTACGGAACCGCGAGAGGTTATATGTGTTTCTCTTTCGGATATTCCTGGAGACGTTGATGAGGGTGAGGGGTTGCATGAAAGTTCTGAGTTCTTTGCATACACTCACTATGTTAGAAACGAGGGCCATATGACTGCCAGCTATACTTGGCGGTTAAAGATAACGGGAGAGAGCCAGGGTTTATCTGATGCCGTTTGGGTTATGGTCATTGAGGACGGAAAAATGAGCTTGTTTGCCAAGGCTCATGCCGACGGAACATTGCAGACGCTGCCGGCGTTAGATGATAATTCCAGAGGCTACATAGATATTCCCGTTATGGCGCTGGCTGATAATGCAGACGATTACCTGCAACCCATCAGGACTGTGGGCAGCGTGACATATAACCGCGTTATCACAAAGTCCTTTGAGGAGGCCTACCAGGTGACGTCCGGAATACAGACAGAGGTGCATCCTGGAGAGGTACACAAATACACCGTTGTTATGTGGTTGGAGGGCGATGATCCGGAATGTGTCGACCAGTTAATCGGAGGCCATATGGGAGTCACTATGGCATATACCATGGTGGATGAAGAGGATGAGGAGGAAACCTTCTGGGAGACTCTGTGGGATCGTCTGAACTTCTGGGAGAAGGAGGACTTTGAACACTTCTGGCAAAATATCTGGAACTCCTTGAGATTTTAGAACAGTGAGTTCTAACGAAAACGTATGCTTTCCTGGTTAAAAATTCACTCTGTTTTAACCATGGATTACATAAACCGAAAGGTAAAAATTATACACAAGAAAGGAAGAAAAAATGTACAAGCAAACAACTGAATACAAATCAATTCAGAAAAAGCTGGTAACTGCAGTTGCAATGGTTCTGGTGGCATGTATCATGGTGGTCTCCACATCTTACGCCTGGTTCACATTGTCTACAGCTCCTGAGGTTACAGGTATCACCACATCTGTCGGTGCTAACGGTAACCTGGAGATGGCTTTGCGTACGGGTAAATTATTGGATGATATAGAGACGACCATAGGCGCTACATATCCAACAGCAAATAACTCCTGGGGCAACCTGGTAGATCTCAGCGATGCCAGCTACATGCTTAGCGCCGTTGCTTTGCAGCCTGCTCGATTGAATATCACTCTCGATACAGAGAAGAGCAAGTATAGCGATGAGACTTCATACACTGTAAAGTCTGATACAATTAACCCTAAATGGGTAAAAGATGCAGTTTATGAGCCCGATGGAGCTAAAATTACAAGAGTTAGCTACACAGCATATGACGCATCAGACAAGGCTTTGCAAGAGGGAACTACAGAAGGTGTTTCGTATTACATGTACGAGATTACAACAGCGTACAGGTCCTTGATCCAGCCTGCATACAAGTTGGCAAGCAAAGCATATCTGCAGACTCCCATTTATGATATTAATGGTCAGCCTCAGGGTCTGGATGCTGCTAATGTTATTAATGGTACGTATAACCCAAGTGCCAACGGCTTTGTTGAAGCTGCATTGAATAATACTTTCGGCGTCAGAGCAGTTGGTACATCCAGCCAGATGTCTCCCGCAGAGATGGCTCTCCGTGCAGCTAAGCAGACTGTTAGCTCTACAATTACATCTGCCAAGACTGAGGCAGCCACATCTTTGCGCGTTGACTCTGTAGAGTTGGCCAGCATTATCATCAACCAGTATGTTTCTACAACCCCTACATTCTCTCAGGCAGATGTTACAACAATTGAAACAGCTATTGCTAACCTGCAGTCAATTGCTGCAGAGCTTGAGAGTGCTCTTGATGCTGCAGTTAAAGCAGTTGGTGTTGCTCAGAACATAGCAGTAAGTGGTAAAATCACTGTTGATGGCGATAAAATTACTGCCACAGGTGATGGCAAGACTGTTTCCTGGACAGGGCTGGAGACATTGGAGACAGCTCTTGTAGAGGCATATAACGTTGTGTCCGGTATGACAACAACTCTTGACAGCGCATCTAATGGATTGCCTACTGGAGAAACAGTTACTTGGGAGCAGATATCTGCAGCAATGAGCTCCTTGATGACAACAACTGATATTAGAGTTATCGACAGCAAGTCCGGTGCTGAATATACAGTTGAAGCTCTTAAGGCTTTGCCCTTGATGAATGCCGCTTCAATTCTGATGGGCACTCCCACAATCTCTATTGTAGATGGCGTTTATGCAGACGTTGCCAGCCTTACTGGAAACTTCTCCGCATCCACATCTATGACAGTTAATGTTGAGTATAACGGCATCGACCTTAAGGACACGCCTGTCGATATCGTTATGGCAACAGCAGTTGCTGAGTCAACAGTGGTGGGTACCTCTGGATTCTATCTGCCTATGATTCTTAGCCAGCTGTCCAGCGTTAGTGTTTCTGGCACAGAGGGCGAAGAGAACACAGCCCAGACAGTTATCACAGATATCTATGGCTATGTTATCGACCTTGCATTCCGTACAAACGCGGCCGGCTCCAGCTTGTTGCTCCAGACAGATGCTGTTGATCGTGTAGACGAGAGCTATGGCGATGATTCCCTCACAAAGGGTCACGGCAGCTACATGGAGTTCAAGTCCGGTCACCCCGACTTTACCCTTAAGCAGGTAGCAGCCCTTATGGGTAGCGTCCGCGTTGTATTCCTTAACGACGAGGGCAACATCTTTGGTGTAGCAGCTCTCGACGTAAGCGATGAGTTGGTAGATGTTCTTGGCGAGGATAATCTACCTGTTACATACGATCCCACACTTCATGGCTTCTATAGAACAGAAACAGTGAATGGTGAGGAAGTAAAATATGCACAGCAGCTCAAGGCAGGCACTATCGAATTTAAAGGTGATGCTCCTTATGTTCGCGCTGAGTTGGCTCTCTACGGCTTCGAGGTTTCTGATGAGGGTATCTTGAAAAAGGGAGACAAACTTTCCTCCGATGTTATTACAACTCTTGACCAGAATATCGCCAAGGCAGTTTCTACTCTCGTTTACTTGGATGGTGATACTGTTGAGAACAAGGATGTTGCTATTTCCGGCGACTCTATGACTGGTTCCATGAACTTGCAGTTCGCAAGCTCTGCAGAGCTCGATCCCATGGATTACACATTTACAAATGACAAGCTTGCAGCTCCCAAGGTAGAGTTTAAGGATGGCAAACTGGTTATCACAAATGTAGACAAAGCAGCATCTTACCAGATCACATATGGTACAGTTCTTGACTACACAGTTAATGCAACTGCTGGTGAGACCACAGAGATTAATGTAAGTGAGATTGTCGGAACGAATAATAATGTTCCTGAGAACATTTCCCTTATGATCCAGGTTGTTGCAAATCCAGATGCTGGTTCACAGCTTAAGGCATCCAACAAGACAAACGTACAGATTATATATACTAAGCCTGTACAGCCGTAACATTTTTTCGATTTGTTTATAAGTGTATTGCCGTGTTCCTCCACCCCATTTTGTGGGGTGGAGGAATCGTGGTAATTGATAACATTAAGATGCGATAGAGTGGGCAACTTGGTGTTATCAATGCCAGGCGATCCGCTTTTTCAAGGGCCAATATTGGTTGACCTTTGGAAAAACTGATCATCCTGGATGGTCTATTAGTAAACCTGAAATGCTGGGAGATTATTAGTGAAAAATCAAGTTAAAAAAAAGCGTAAGCCCTTTATGATTCTAGTTTATTGGGTGATGGTAATGACTTTGTTTTCACTACTAGTTACGGCCACATATACCTGGTTCTCAATCAGCAGAACACCTAAGGTGGGCAACATGGGACTCCATGTAAATGCGCCGGCTGGGTTGTCACTATCTACAGAGCCGGAGGGGGCAGAGTGGGTGCAACAGGTAAATGTAGCCGACCTGATTGGAGAGACGACTCCATTGAGACCAGTCACCTGGTCAGAAAAGGACCAATGCTTTTACGCAGTTGTGTATGGGATAAATGGCCAACCCACCGGACAATATATTAAGCTGTCGGACAACACAAATGCCAACAGGAGTGACATATATGGATACTACATTAAGTTTACCTTGTATGCCACAGCTGAGACCAATGTGAAGGTAAGGCTGACAGAGGCCATGGAGCTTAATGACGGCAGGGATGGTGCAGGGACATATTTGATTGGTTCTCCCATATGGGATAGGGAACAGATACTCCACAGCGATGGTGGAAACGGAGCCCAAAATGCAATCCGCGTCGGATTTAAATTTACACCTTTGTCAGACGGAGAGGAGCAGTCGACAGGGAGCCAGTTCTTTATATATGAACCAAACAGCGACAGTCATGTGTCAGGAGAACAGGGCTATGTGGATACGCCCAGTATTGATGGAACCAGCACTCTGGTGCCCTCGGACAAACTCATTCCACAGACAGCCACAACGTGGACTGAGGCTGATGTGGTGGAAAGATCGGTGGTGATTAAGGAAATGGGTGATTTCCTGACAGATACCAATCTTATTAGTATTAAGGCACATGAAGTTGTTAAGGTCGATGTTTATCTGTGGCTGGAGGGACAGGATGCAGATTGCAAAGATTTGGGTACAAAAGAGACGCAAATTATGGCAAATATTCAGTTTTATGCAGACACGGAAGGTCAATCCGGAATGCAGCCGATTACTGATGATATAGATTGATTTGCAGATATTCGACAACAGATATATAATTAAGACTAGATACTATCAATAATACGATAGAAAGGAATAATAGAATGAGCAAGAGGAACACCGAAGCGACAGAACAGAAAAAGGTCAGCAAGGGTACTGGACGAAAGATTGCTAATATTGTAGTTAACGTTTTACTTGTTGTTGCACTTGTAGTTGTTGCAATCTGCACTTATGTATCATTTGTCTCAGCATCGGGTAATGGAGTCCCCAGCGTGTTTGGTATTGAGTTTTTCTCGATTCAGACAGACTCAATGTCACCATTTCTGGAACCCGGAGACTTGGCAATTGGTATTGAGGTAAAGGACAAGAAGGAACTTAAGGCTAAGGACGTTATTACATACTGGACTGTTATAAACGGAGAGCGTGTACTTAATACTCACCGTATTGAGACAGTTTATGACGGTGGTAACATCAGAATCTTCGAGACCAAGGGAGATAACAGCAACTCTGCAGACCCAATGACAGTCCATGAGAACCAGGTTGTGGGCAAGTACTTGTTCAAGATTCCTCGTGTAGGTAAGGTGTTTGATTACCTGCAAACTTCTACAGGATTCCTTGTAGTTATTGTTATTCCTGTATTCCTGTTCTTCCTATATCATCTGGTACAGTTCTTCCGCGTGCTGTTTGAGTATCAGAATGTCAAGAATCGTCTTCGTTACGAAGAGGAGAGAGGACGTGCTGAGGATGTTATCGAGGAGCATCAAAAACAGCAGGACGAGGCCAGAGCCCAATTGGAGGCCCAGCTAAGGGAGCAGTTAAAGGCTGAGCTCTTGGCGGATATGGCTAAAAATCAGCAGACAGGGGAAGTTGTCTCCCAAGAGTAATTTTTAAGTATTATTGTTGTTTTGTGATAGTTCACAACGCAATGAAAGGTGATTGGCAGTGGATAATTTTTTAAAGTACTTTTTTCAAGATTTCGGTCGGGTATTAAGGGCTTTTTTTGAAATATTCGCTGCCATTTTCAATTTTCTTAATTATCTCCTAAATTTTCCCATGAGGATGGAGATTATTAAGTCATATGAGGAGAACTTTACAACAACAGATTGGATTCTGTTGTTACTTGCCAACATAGCGTTAATTGTTGTGCTGGTTATTGCCGGTATTTTCTTGACGAAGCTTTTAAGACGCATATTTAGGTTCCGTATTCCTGTTAAAGAGTACGACAATATGGTTAAGCAGGTTCGTACTCTGCAAAGGGACCTGATGCGGGCAAATTACGAAAAGGACAAGTTATTGGCCATGCGTCTTGCCGAGCTGGGTGGCAGTACAGAGGACATGCAGCATCTTATTGATGAGCCCGGTGAGTCAGAGGAAGGCGAGAATGGAGAAACTCCCGGCGAGGAGGTCCAGTCTATTGGAGAGCGTAATACATTTGAGTCACCAATTGTAGACCCATCCACCAGTAGGTTCTTCAGACTTACCTCGGTAGATAATTACTACAAGACTAGTTATATACCTCCGGTATACGAGAAGGATGTCACCCTTGAGGAGTTTTGTGTCCGCTTCAGAGCCTTTGCTGCATCTAAGCTGAGATTGTACTATGAAATAGATATGATCCGCTATTTTGTTGCTGCAATGGGTACGGCTCGTATCATCATTTTGCAGGGTATTTCCGGTACAGGTAAGACCAGCTTGCCATATGCTTTTGGTAAGTTTGTTCAAAAGGATACCTCATTGGTTTCTGTTCAGCCCTCATGGCGTGAGCGTACTGAGTTGTATGGGTATTACAATGAGTTTACGAAAAAGTATTCCGAGACAGACTTCCTCCGTGCCATTTATGAGGCTAATTATTACAGAGATCCTCATATTCTGATTTTGGACGAGATGAATATTGCTCGTGTAGAGTACTATTTCGCTGAAATGCTCTCTATTCTGGAAATGCCCCTTGTAGAGGAGTGGAAGGTAGATATCGTTACTGCAACCTGGGATAATGATCCTTGTTTGATTAATAACGGTACTGTTCAGATTCCCGACAATGTGTGGTTTGTTGGAACTATTAACAACGACGACTCCACATTTGCCGTAGCTGATAAGGTATATGACCGTGCTATTCCAATCGACTTGGATAGTAGAGCAGAACCCTTTGAGTGCGACCCTCTGCCTCCGATTAACATCTCTACAGACAGGCTATCGGAGTTGTTTGCAGAGGCTAAGGAAAAGTATCCCCTTAGCAAGGAGATGGAGGATAAGATGGAGGTGCTTAATGGATACCTTATTAAGAACTTCCGATTGGCATTTGGTAACCGTGTTATCAAGCAGATCAGAGATTTTGTTCCCTGTCTTATTGCTTGTGGAGGAACAGAGATTCAGGCCGTTGACTTTATTATTGCAAAGAAGGTTTTGCGCAAATTTGAATCCTTGAGCCTCGGCTTTATGAAGGATGACCTGGCAAGATTTAACCAGTATCTTGACAAGCTGTTTGGAAAGAACACCATGGAAATCTGCAAGAACTATGTTGAATTGTTGAGAAAGAATAACTAGTTGTTATCGTAGGAGATCTGCTATGGCTTCAGATAAAAAGAATAAGGCGACAATGATGGAGCCACTGGCCTTAGTGGATCCTGTATATCAAAAGTTTGTAAAAGGTATACTCCGTGCTATTGGTAGCACGGACTTTTACACCTATTTCATGCGTTCCATTGCCGGTGCAGACAATCAGATACAGTTTTCCAATCGTAAGATGATCAAAACTGTAGATGTTACATGGGTAGATACCATAGAGGATTCGCTGGAGGCGTTCCAGACAATTATTAACGCTCCTCGTAACGTCATTAAGGAAGAGGAACTGATTGTTAATGTTGCCAATGCCAAAAAGACGGGCACAGAGGTGGTGCAGCATTTGGCACAACATTCAAATCTTGTAGAGGATTTTAATTATGATACAGGTGATGTGCGTCCGTCCAGGCTTATGCAAAGATACAGGGAGGATAGTACAGAGCTTTACGAAAACAAGATTGTATTTACAGCCCTGGAATCAGCTTACCAGTTTGTAAAGATCAGACATGATGCTCTTTTCTCTGCCATGAGCGACGAGTTTGGCGCTAAGCTTAAGGTTCAGTCCAATATGGATAGTGCCACAGAACACGTTCATCTGGATATGTTTCTGCATATAAAACAGGTAGAAAATTTATTAGATACAGATGAGCGAAATTCCGAAATATTCGGCAGAATTTCCCGCATGCATCGTATTTTGGGCATGTTCATGAATACGGATTTTGCAGAGAGAATGAGCAAGCTGTCTCGTGTTAAGGGCACTATTGTTAAGACTAACGTACTCAAGAAGAACCCTAACTACCGTCACATTGTGGAACTCTTTGAGTTTTTGCACAATTATAACGAAATTGGTTATAGCATCAATGTTATTGAACAGAATCCCGAGGTAAACGACACTCTGCAGAGAGACATCTATCACAATATCCTGTTTAACTATTTGGTTCTGAAGGGGTACTTACAGGACGAAGAGGATAGGCAAGTATCTGTGTCCTCAAGGGGTAAAAAGCGTACGCTTAAGCCCAAGTTCATCAAGGAAATAATTGAGGAACTGACTGAGGACTATGATTTGCCGGATGTGGAAATTCACAAGGTCCTCATCGAGGAATTGACCAAAACTGATTTGATGAAGGAGGAGTCTGCTGAGAGACACCGCCTGGTAGAGGAGCAGCGTCAGAGAAAGAAGGCTGAGGAGGAACGAATCCGCCAGGAAAAAGCTGCCGAGAAGGAGAGACTCCGGCAGGAAAAGGAGGCAGAGAAGGAACGCCTTCGTATAGAAAAGGAAAAGGAAGAGCAAAGATTGCTGCAGGAGCGCATGGAGTTAGAGATCGAGATGCGCAGACGCAGTGCTTTGTTCAAGAAGGACCTGGCCAATTTTGCAGAAAATCTTCGAGAGCGGTTAGAGGAAAGAGTAAACCAACAAAGTAAGGAAGAGCAGATTCTGGAGAGACTGGATTATTCAGAGGCTGTCATCCTTCTTGAGGAGGAGGAAACTCGTCGCAGAGAGGCTAATGCAAGACTCCGAAAGCAACGCCAAATTGAAAAGGAAATGCGTCGCCAAGAGGAGGAGCGTGAGCGTATCCGTCAAGAGCAGGAGGCTGAGCGTGCAAGGGCAGAGGCTGAAGAGCAGGAGCGCATAGCTATGGAGAGACAGCGCGAAAAGGACATGGTGGCTCTCAAACCTGTTATCCTGGAGCTGGAACGTTTTGCAGAGTATAGAGGAACCCAGAAACTAGAGCGTATCATGGAGCAGCAGAGGCAGCAGGCTGCATTGGAAAAGCGTAGATTATCTGCTCAATCAAAGAGGGGATAGGATATGAAGAAATATACCAAATTGGTTGTTGCCCTTGTCCTCTTGGTCACAGCTTCTGTTATGGTTGTTATGACATCCTTTGCATGGCTCACTATATCTCAAAATCCAGTGGTACAGGGCATTCAGGTTACAATCAGCGGTTCCCACACGGTTCTGGTTGCACCGGATGTGTCGTATGAGAGGGATGGACAGGTATTTCACTTTCCCGGGGAGTTTTCAGATAAATTGAGTTTTGATCAACAGGATAGGTATGCTTACCTTAAGGATGTTGCCGGACTAGTGCCAGTATCTACTGTGGATGGTGAAAATTGGTACATTCCTGATTATTACGATGCGAATGATCATGAGGTGCTCGAAGGAAATGCGTATGCTGGACAGATAAAACCAACAAGTGATTTCTTCCTGGATAATATGTTGTTTTATTCTAACTTGACATCAAACCAGGGGGAGATGCTCCAACAGGGCAACTATGTTTACATAGACTTTTGGGTAGTTGCTCCAGTTGATGGATATAAACTCAGAGTTTCTGCAGGAGACCAGTCTGCCGCCGGAACCTATGTGATAGACCTGATGAAACCCGAGGAGATTTCTGTAGGCGATTCTGTAACATATGAGCTGACTAAGGTTAACCAGCAGGCGTCCTCCAGCATGAGATTGGGATTTTTAGTGAATCACGATACTCTGGTGGATGACAGCATGTTGCTGTATACAGAGAGTCAGCATTATAAAAGCAGTTATTCCAGTCTACAGGGCGTTTATGCAGAGCCGGGATACAGTGCATTAAATAGTGCACAGACAAAATTTATAATATTCGAGCCAAATGGCGATGTACATCCGGAGGTGGTGTATGATTCTAATGGCAATCGAATACTAAATGGCCAATATGTTCAGACAGAGCCTCTTGGCGAAGGTGGATTACCTTTCAGCATACAAGATAGGTTAACTGTTCAGTTGGCAAATAGTTGGATAATGGCAGATGGTGAATTGTTCATAACCCAGATGTTTCGAACTTTTATGGCGGGGAGAGATATATCAGGGGAGACGGCTTTGTCCTTAAATAACAAATTTATGACAGAGTATCTACAGTATCAGATTCACCCATATATAGCTAAGGGCAATTTTGTCTCAAATACCGAGAATCTTTACAAGGTTGCAGGTGCAGACAAGGTTTTGATGGCAGAAGAGATAGCAGACCTTAACCAGGGAGGCGCAACAGAGGATGTGTTCCTTACACAGTTGACGGGCGGAGTGCCGCAGCGAATCAGAATGTTCGTTTGGCTAGAGGGCCAGGATGTGGATTGTATTAATTCTGCATCTACAGGAAGTTTTGCTATCAGTGTAGAGTTGGCAGGCAGCAATGCAAGATAATATGCACTAACAGAAAGGAAATAATGCGTTTAAGCAATATATGGAAAAAATTAGGCTCCTGGTTATCTACAGTTGCACTGATGGTTTCTATAATCATATGCGCGACTGTTATTGTACAGGTGAGCACTAATGGATATGTAGAAATAGGCGGGTACAGTCTGTTCAAGATTGTTACAGGCAGCATGGGAGAAACGATCCCAGAGGGTTCGATAATTCTATGTTGTGAGACAGAAATTGAGGACATAGAGGTGGGGGATATAGTATGCTTCCTATCTGAAAATCCTCAAATAATGGGGAAGGTCGTCACGCACAGGGTCGCAAGTATTGCTGTTGCAGATGACGGTTTGATCCAATTGGAAACTAAGGGGGATGCCAATTTAACAGCCGATAGGGAGTCAGTTACAGAGAAAAATTTAATTGGCAAGGTTTATGGCTATGAGAAGGACAAAAATGTTATGTTGATGTTAGTTGATGTGTTAACTGATAAGATTGGATTTTTGATTTTAATCCTATTTCCAACGTTGTTTATTGCCGGATTTGTATTGCGTGTCTGCATGAAGAATATGCAAAGGGAAATTGAAAAGGCAATCGACGAAGAAAAGAAGATAAAAGAGGCACAGCTGTATTCTCCGGAGGAATATGCTGCCATGCTGCAACGTATTAAGGACGAGGTTACACAGGAACTGGAGGAGACCGTTGAGGAAGGTAATGCAAAGACTACTGCAGAGGAGTCAAAAACAGAATAAGGCATTACAGACTATTCATAAAAGGGTTTTAATCCATGCAGGAATAGCGTTGTGGACAATTATTGTTACTATAGCACTCATATTTGGTATGAGTGCTGCTTGGTATACAAATGTTCTGCAGACGTCAGGATTGCAGTTCCAGGCAGAGGCATGGGGATTTAACGGGAAGGTATTGGTAACAGATGCTCCAACGGAGGCTGGGCCCGGCGATACAGGAATAGTAGGCCTGACCGTGACAAATTCCAGTGACGACCTTCTATATGTGGCCGTCAATTTGTCAAAGACTCAGATGACGGTTCCAATGCAGCAGAGACTATATTTTTATGTGGATATTGCCACAGAGAGCAACGGAGAAAGTCTGGACAGAGTATATATTAATACACAAAAAAGCTACACTTACTCACTGTTGGCACATAGTGAACTGGTTTTAACAGAAAAACGCTCTAACGATGCCATGCTCAAATGGCAGTGGGTATACGATATGGAGGGCTATTATTTCCTGGGATCCTTGATGGAGACAACGGATTCTGCCGGGAATGTTACAGTTGTTCCTACAGTAGAGGACTATCTGCGCCCTGTTGAGTACGATTTGGATACAGCTATATTTTCCGATGGCTTTTTGACGGAGGCCAATGGCAAGCCTTTGGATCAGTTTGTAAAGGAATTGTCTGAGACCGATGGTTATGCCGGAGACATAACACCCGGCCAGTGGCAGGGATATTACAAAGTGGATGTTGATGAAAACGGATATGGCATATGGATGTATATCTGTAATTGGGCCGAGATACAGCAGGCCACCATATATGACACGCAATTGGGAAAGACCGCAGCACAGGCAATAGAAAATGGAACGGAGAGGGAGAACTATCTTGCCCGATTAACATTTACCGGACAGGTTTCCCACAATGATTTCAAAGAGGTTTCAACAGCTGAAGAGTTTATAGCGGCACTTAATGAAGGGGGAATGATCAAGCTCAGCCATGGACTGGAGTTGTCAGAGCCTATTGTCGTAAATGGGGGCGCAAAGGCTGTGGTTGATCTGGCAGGCTGCACCATTACGGGCCCATCAAATAATTCTACTCTGGTTATAAACGACGGTTCAGAGCTGATGGTTATGAATGGTTCTCTGGTAGGCACTGATGGCACTCAAGATGTAATTACGGTCAGTGGAAGTTCTCTTACATTAAGCGGAGTAAATATTACGGGAGAATCTGATGATGCTATCTATGTTGTAGACCAAGGCAGTTCGGTGGATTCCTGTGTGAGAATATTCAATAGCGAAATCACTGCATCCAGCTGTGCCGTGTACATGAGGGGAAATGGCTCATCGCAAGATGGATACACTCAGGTAATTATCGAAAACAGCACTTTAACCAGTGATTATATGGCTGTGCTTGGAAATGGCACACAAAGGTATTGGGGAACTGATGTACAAATCTATCAGTCTACTATTCACGGCTACTACGCAGCAGTTTATCAGCCTCAGGGCGATAGTATTACAAGAATTACTGAGAGTACAGTCTCTGGCCTGACAGGTGTTGTAATTAAAGGAGGCGACCTGGTGGTTGCAGACAGCACCGTAATGGGAACCTCGGAGCAGCCTGAAAATCCGACGTATCTCGGCAGTGGCTTTTCAGACACCGGTGACGGTATTTACATTGAATGTGGTTACGCCAATACAATTCATGTAACTGTAGAGGGAGAATTCTCTAACATAATCAGCAAGAAGGCTCAGGCAGTAAGAGTTTTTGAGCCGGATAGTGTTTATGCCAATGTTTTCCTTAAGGGCGGGGCATATTCATCGGATGTAACACATCTCTTGAGAGAGGGTTATTCCTATGACGCTTCTTCAGGCATCGTCAGTGCAGTGAAGGGAGCATCAAATGAATAAATCACCAATTAAGAGGAATATAGCCTCAATCCTTGTTTTGGTGCTTGTGGTGCTCGTGATTGTCTATGCCGGTGTTGCATATGCCAGATATCTGGAGACGCTTGTTTTTAATCAAGAATTTGTTGCAAAACCTTTGGAACAGGTGGCTTTCGGGTCGAGCCAATGGCGAGTTAATGACAGGGAATCTGTTCTGGAATTTACGATGTCTGAGGAGTTGGAGGCCTGCAGAATATATATTGCGGTTTCTCAGGGAGTTAGCAACCCGGAGGCTCTGGAGATTTCTCTGAGTAAGCCAGGGGAGACCGAGGATAATACGTATATTGCAGTCCCTGAACCAATCGATAAAAGGACATCCCTTTATAAGATATTTGGTGAAGGCTATGTATTTAGGTTTTATGATGCAGAGACAGGAGAGGAGATAGAGTGGGAGTTTAATCCTCATGACACGTATACTATCTCTTTAAGTCAATTAGATGATGCAACAGAGTATCCAAGTCTGATCAGAGTATTTGTTGAGGAAAACTATTAGGGTGTAGAGTGTTCTGAACTATGAAGAAACGCAGAAATAAAATTGCATATTTGCTGACAATGGCGCTAGTGGTTTCTTGCGTTTTTTCTTCTGCCGGCAGCACCTATGGCAGGCCGATTCAAAGGACAAGTTCCGAGCTTTTGTTCAGTCCCGTTGAGACTCAAGAGTACTTTAGTGATTGCCTGTGTGCAGGAGGCCAGAGGATTTCACTAAGGGATTGGCAGGCAGACGAATACACAAGAACTGTTGTTTTCAAAATTACCAGACCAATGGTGGATGTACAAGATGATTTG
>JAFVXO010000106.1 GCA_017501105.1 Clostridia bacterium
ACGGCAAGAACATTTCTTGGCAAGCAGTAATTGTTGATAAATTCATTCTCGTCTTCTGTGGGGGTCTTCATGAATATATAGAATGCACCCTGAGGTACGGGGAACTCATATCCCAGCTCCTGCAGGCCCTGCATCAGGATATCCCTGCGCACCTTGTATGCATCCACGTCTGTCTGGCAGTTAATGCAGTCCTTGAGGATGTACTGAAACAGTCCTGGCGCATTAGTATAGCCCAGTTCTCTGGTTGCATATGGGATCGCAGCGGACAAGGCCTCCACATCACTGCAGTTGGGGCTCACTGCCACATATCCTATACGCTCGCCAGCTAGAGACAAGCTCTTGCTGTAGGAATATACAACTATGGCGTTGTGGAAAATGCTCATTACCGGAGGCACCTCCACCCCATCGTAAACTATTTCTCTGTAGGGTTCGTCGGAAACCAGATAGATATCTGTGCCAAACTCCTTCTCCTTGGCTGTTAGCACCTGCTCCAATGCCTCTAAAGTCTCTCTGCTATAGACAACTCCCGTGGGATTATTGGGGGAGTTAATAATAACGGCCTTGGTTTTTGGGGTGATGTAGCTACCGATGAGCTGGGGATCCAGATCAAAGTCCGGCAGCTTAGCCGGAACCACCTTCAGCTTTCCTCCGTGGTTGTCCACATATCCGCCATACTGAACAAAATAAGGTGCCTGCACCAAAACCTCGTCTCCGGGATTGAGAATTGCCTTAAACACGCAATTGAGACCGCCAGCTGCTCCCACACACATGGTTACATTTTCCATGGTAACAGGAACTCCTGAGCGCTTGGCCTCCATGTCCGCAATCAGTGAGCGGATTTCGGGGTATCCGGCATTGGACATGTATCCATGGATGTTGTTTCCCATGGACGCCCTGGCAATAATGGCCCTGTTTACCTCATCTGGGGCTGGCACATCCGGGTTGCCCAGTGTCAGGTCGAAAACCATGTCGTCGCCATATATTTTCTTAAGCTCAGCACCCTTTTCGAACATATCTCTGATCCAGGATCCTGATTGCATTTTTTCTCTGATATGATTGGCTATCACGTGGACCTCCCTGTGAATGTTAATGGTATATAGAATTATCTCTGGTCACTGCATCAAGAGTCATGTCGGCAAACTGTCCATCAATATACTTGTAGTAGCCTGCGCAACTAATCATGGCCGCATTGTCGCCACACAGAGGCTTGGAGGGCAGGCACACCCTCATGCCACGAGCAGCTCCTGCAGCAGTCATGCGCCTTCTCAATTCTGAATTGGCTCCTACTCCACCTGCTACACAAACTGTGTTGTAGCCTTCCCTTTCTGCCGCCTCAAATGTATGACGGCATAGAACTCCCGTCACTGCTGCCTGGAAGGATGCTGCAATGTCCTCCAGGGGCAACTCCTGACCTGAGGACCGTATGCTATTAACTGTGTTCATAACAGCGGTCTTAATGCCGCTGAATGAAAAGTCCAGACATCCCTTTTCAAATCTGGTGGTAGGGAATTTGTATGCCTGGGCATCTCCCTTGATGGCCAGTTCGTCAATCCTGATGCCTCCGGGATAGGGCAGCCCCATAACCTTGGCTACCTTGTCAAAAGCCTCTCCTGCAGCATCGTCTCTGGTGTGACCAAGCAATCTGTACTGGCCATAGCCCTCAACTGCCACAATGTTGCTGTGTCCCCCCGATGCGACCAGACAAATAAACGGAGGTTCCAGATCCTGATGATCCAGATAATTGGCCGAAATATGGCCGGATATATGATGTACTGCAATCAAGGGCTTATTCCAACCGTAGGCCAATCCCTTGGCGGTGGCAATGCCTGACAACAGTGCTCCAGCTAAACCAGGGCCGTATGTAACTGCTATTGCATCCACCTGTTCCGGTGTTACGCCCGCTACTTTAAGGGCCTCATCCACCACGGGAATGGCCATTTCTACATGCTTGCGGGCAGCGATTTCAGGCACCACTCCACCAAAGGGTGCATGGTCCTTTATCTGTGTGGAAACAATATTGGACAATATCTCCCTGCCATTGGCAGTAATGGATGCTGCAGTCTCGTCGCAGGAGGACTCTATGCCCAGAATAATAACCTTTCCATCCATCATAGTTTACTCTTCCTCCTCAGGGACTATAGGCTTCTCCACATTTTCCGCATATATTGCCACAAACATACGGGTATGAACCAGTGTAAACAAAACATCCGCCAACAGGTAAATAATTGTCATTGACTTAACGCCCTGGGCAGGCAGCAACGCCACAAACAAAGTGCTCAGCGCTATGGCAAATCCATAGATAATCAGCATCAACAGAGCGGTATATCCGATGGATTTCCAAATATATTCCCTCATATCCTGGTGTGCCCTATTCATTGCAAACATTGATGAGCCACCAAATTCTGCCCTGCTGCAGAACGTATAGACCATCAGTGGCCAGATTAATAGCATTAGTAGAGGAAAAACGCCCATGCTGAGATAATATCCCACCAAGAATATAATCGTGGTCATCAAGATACTAAACACCATGTAAAGGTAATATCCGGGGCTTGCCTTGGGCAACTTGGATCCCGGGTGTCTCTTGAGATACAGATATAAAACAGCATAGACTCCTATCAAACCAAATCCCAAATGAACATTTACCACCTGGGTAATAGCCAGTCTAAGTGAATCAGCGCTGTTAATTATGTTGGACATACCATCGACACTCATCAATGCCTGAATCAACCTCTCAGGGGTATAATTCATCAGGGTTTGAATCAACTTGCCCACTTCCATATAGTAAAAAATCTTGCAAAGCAGCAGCAAAACCACTATAACTCCGGTGATCTTGCCCAAAGAGCCTGTCTCTGTGACAAAGCCCATTGCCTCTCTGAATTTGGCTCCAAATTTAATTGTCTTACTACTGTTCATCTACTACTCCAAAGTTAATACATGCGCCATCCGCTGGGATACATATTCTTAATTACCGAACCCGTGGACTTGACCCATCCCACAGGAATACCATCAATTGCAACTGCTCCATAACCTCTTCTATCCATATCAAAGTCAGGGGTTTCGCACTTGAGATAGCTGTGGGCTGCGGGATCTGTGGAACTAAGATTTAATACAGCCTCCCCCTTTATCTCCTCCAACGACAGGGCGGAAACCAGGGATTGAGACGGTACGAACTTATCGTGATCCAGGCAACCCAGGTACCATCCGAACTTACATACCTTGATTCTATCCAACTTGGCAGGCATCTCCCTCATGGCATACAATCCATTGCCAACTGTATAGTAACAATATCCCTCCAGCGGGCGTGTCAACACGTCTGATGCGAACTTCTCGAAGGCTTGCATAACCTTCCTGTCGGCAGAGGCCTTGGCTTTAATGGGCTCTCTATATGCGTCGCCCTGGCGGACAAGGCAGGCAGTATAGTGGCCCTCGCCTCTCAGCAAATGAGGCCACATACGCACAGAGGCATCCATATCTGTGCCGTGTACGGTCCACTCCCCTCGTCCCGGAGCTTGGCCGTAACCCTTAGGAATATATCTCAAATCAAACTCTGGATGCTCTTGCAAAAAGCGCTCTATAATCTGCTCATTTTCCTCAGGGGCATAGGTACAAGTGGAATATACTATAGCGCCGCCACCTCTGACCATCTGGGCTGCGCTGCACAGAATATCGTATTGAATATGGCATAGCTTATCTGCGCCGTGGCTGTCCCACTGGGAAATAGAACCCCGATCCTTGCGGAACATACCCTCACCGGAACAGGGCACATCAGCTACGATTACGTCAAAATAGTCTCTGAATATGTCTATCAGCTTGGCAGGTTCCTCATTGAGCACCACGGAATTGCGAACGCCAAACTGTTCCAGATTGCGAATTAGGGCCTTAATGCGAGAGGCGCTGATGTCGTTGCAGTACAGGGTACCTCTGCCCTGCATGTACGCCGCCATCTGAATGGCCTTACCTCCAGGTGCACTGCACAGGTCCAGCACATTCATGCCAGGGGCCGGAGCTGCAACTGCACCGGGTAACATGGCAGAGGGGTCCTGTATATAGTAAAGTCCCCGTATGTACATGGTGCTGCGTCCAGGTTGGATGGAGTTTCCGTCATAGTAGTATCCGCCAGGCACCCATGGAATGGGCTCAGGCGCTACGCCAAATTCTCTCTGCCACAACTCTTCAAAGGTCGTAGTGTCCACCTTAAGGTCATTTTTGCGAACACCATAAGTCCTTTCCTGACAAAGGGACTCAAAAAAGGACTCCGCCTCATTTCCCATGAGGCAGCGGTATTTTTCCATAAACTTAGCTGGCAATAACTGGTCAGGTGTCACAATAGTTTTCCTTTACACTGTCCCCATTCACTTCCATGTTCCCGGGAACTTAACATTGAAAAATAGAGGTTGCCCTCTATTTTTCTGATAATCTCATAAATTTTGCAATCCGCCTATAAATCCCTGCTATCGAAGGGGAAGTTTCAGCTCTGTACCGGGTTGCAATGCCTGGTTCTGCATGCCGTTGAGACTTGCAATCTCAGGCCATCTGTCTCCGTTGCCCAACTCTCTGTAGGCAATACCCCAGAAGGTATCTCCCTCCTTGACCGTGTACATACGATATCCCAACTCCTCAGGAGAAGGTGTGGGAGTAGCCGTAGGTTCAGGTGTAGGCGTGGGTGTAGCAGTAGGTTCTGCTGTAGGGGTGGCAGTAGGCTCTGGTGTAGGTGTAGGCGTGGAATCCTCAGAATACGGGGTAGGTTCAACCGTAGGTGTGGGTTCCGGCTTGTTGCCAAAAACGCCAATTCTGGACAGAACAATAAATATACAGACCAGGAACGCGAGTACTGCCAACACGCCCAGAACGGTTGTGATGATCTTCTCTGTGCGCTGCTCCTTGTTCTCCTCGGCAGGCTCCTCAAAGAGATTGTCGGCAGTGACGGGAACGTCCTCCTCATCCTCCATTTCTGTGAGCTGAACCTGCATACTGTCGTCATAGAATGGAATAGTCTCATCCTTGTATTCTAGTTTGGGAACGGATGCAGTAATCTTGGGAACGGATTCCTCCATAGCAAAGGTTACAGTGTTGTCGCTGACTGTAGGAACCTCAGCTGTGGTCTTTTCTACAACATCGTTAAAATCAAAGACATAGGTATTCCTGTCTCCAAATGTCTTGTCCTGTTTGGCGGAATCCTCCTCTGCTTGCAGAACTACGGTATCCTCAGTCTCGGGTTCTGAACTCTCCTGCACCTCGGGTACAACAGTAGTGGCATCCATAGATACTGATTCAAATGCTCCTGTATCAGCCTCAACTATATCGGTGACCGTAAGAGGTTCCTCTCCCTCTGTATCCACAACTCTGGAAACAGCGCCCTTCTGAGCAGCAGAGTGAGCACCTACTGCCTGATAGAATCCAGTGTTGGAATTGTACGGTACATTGGCGTTAAGAATCTTAATTGTAATTGCAGTAAGATCGTGAATCTTGTCTCGAGCGGAAGCCTCTCCCAAAACGATGCTGACGTTGTTCTCAGCAGACTTGTTGCTGTCGAGGCACTTTTGCATATCTGCAGGAGTCATTGACTTCTTTACTGCAGAAGAACAAATCATAAAACAATCGCCTCTGTGCAAATCCATTTCCTCGCGGTTTTTGGCCAAAATGCGACGCTCAGATGTGCAGAAATAATATGTACCGGCATCACCAGAACGGTCAATGTAGACCTTAGCTCCGGTGATGACCATAATGCATTTGGAAAATATAGAAATAGCTCCGGGCTGCAGTTTCTCGTACTCGCAGTACTTTTCAATCTCTCTGTTGATTGTAGTGTTGATATCGTTGAGTATACCCTCTCCTGTGCTATGGGCAAAGTCAGTGCTGCGGTGAAGCATGCGCATCCTCATACCAATCAAACTGCGGAGCTCAGGCGCATAACTACCTGCAACACTCATCTCAAAGAAAGCGAAAACAAATCCGGGACCATACTTGTCAGCGTAGATAACTGAGTTGGTATTGCCAAATTGCTCCGGGCACTTGCCGTCAATATAGCAAATGTCCTTGAGTCCTATGTTTTCAGAACCTCTGACTGTTACCGATACAACACTCAGAGAAGTATTCTCGTTCATACTGAAATTGCCTCCTGGAAATGAATCTTATTCCTCGTCTGCTGCCCTCTTGGCCTTACGACGAGTACGCTTCACTGCTCTGACAATATAGGGCTTGGCCATTGTCAGGAAGGAAACGATGGTAGAAATCAGGCTTGTCTTCGAAGCAGCCTTGTTAACTGTATTAGAAACAGTACCTACCGTATCTGCAACAGATGCAACTGCCGTGCAGGCAGACTCTGCAACGCCCTTGACGGAGTCACTTACGTCCTTAACAGTATCTGTAATATCCTTTACATTGTCTGTAATGGCAGGCAGGTTGCCCAGAGTACCGTTAATGTTGGGCTCATTGGTCTCCAAAATCTTCTTAACCTTGCCAATAAGGCCAATTACCTTGACTAACAGGACAATCAACACAATGCCTACAACAATGTAGATGCCTGTGCACAAGCCGCTGATGAATCTATCGACGTCAATAGTAATAACGCCTGCGGACAACATATAACTATTCATACAAAAATCCTCCGAAAATAGTAGGAGTCAATTACTCGGCATCAGACTCTTCCTCTGCATCGCAGATGAGATCGTCCTCATCGATACCCTCAAAAATATCGTCCAGGTTGCCGATATCACATGTGTACTGGCAAACCTCTCTGACCTTGTCCTTAGCTACGTCAGCTGCGTTCTTTACCGACTCCTTAGCTGTCTCCAAAGCCTCCTTTGCTGCCTCTGCGATATCGCTGCGTGTCTCCGCACCGGACTGGGGTGCGAATAAAATGCCCAAAGCGGCACCGATAACGGCACCCACTGCAATACCCGCAACTACGTTAGTAGCAGCCTCTCTCCTGGCCTGTCTCTCTCTCTCTATTCTCTTTGCCTCAAAGTAATCAAAAATCATATTACGAACTCCTTTCAAAATACATACGTGACCTGAAATACACAGTTTATTTTACACCAAATATTATTGCATTTCAACCAAGGTTTATGCACTGTGAGCCCAGATAAATCAATACTTTTAGGCCTCTGCCATAGAAATCAGAGCCTTGGCCAGCTGGTCTGGACAAGAGGTTCCCTTAGACCCGCACTGAATACCTGAAAGTTTATCAATCACCTGGTCTACAGGCATACCCTGGGCCAACTTTGCTACGCCCTGTGTGTTGCCCATACAACCGCCAACAAAACGCACTTCCTTAACAATACCATCCTCTACATCAACGACGATCCTGGATGCACACGTGCCTCTGGTTTTATACTCAAATTCTGCCATTTCATACCTCCCAAAATTTTCGTTATGAAGTGGAAAATGTGCTTTATTCATAACGCAATATAATGTATAATGTTCCTGTATTATATCATGTAGTTTGTCTGTGACCAAGGCACTATTTATTTTTATTGCAAACTTGTTTTGGGAGGTTTTGCGTATGAAGATACTCTTTGCAGCTTCTGAGGTTTATCCGTTTATTAAAACAGGCGGTTTGGCTGATGTCGCCGGTTCATTGCCTAAGGCTCTTGCCCAGGCAGGTAACGATGTCCGCGTAGTGCTTCCCCGATATTCAGACATCCCCCTTAGATTTCAGGAAAACATGGATTTTGTAGGATTTACATACAGCGACGTAGGCTGGAGACACCAGTACTGCGGTATATTCTCCCTGATTCAGGACGGAGTTACCTACTATTTCCTGGATAACGAGCAGTATTTCAAGCGCCCCGGCCTCTACGGCTACTTTGACGACGGAGAGCGCTTTGCATTTTTCTCCAAGGCTATCCTGGACTTCCTCCCTGTAGTACAGTTTGCTCCCGATATTATCCACCTCAATGACTGGCAAACCGCTATGACCGCTATGTTCATGCGCACCACTGCCAGCAACAACATCTGGTGCAACCACGCATCTTCTGTTCTCACTATTCACAACCTTAAGTTCCAAGGCGTCTTCCCAAAGGAAAACATTCACAACCTGCTTGGCCTTGGATGGGAGTGGTTCAGAGACGGAGGTGTTGAGTTCAATGGCAATATCAACTTCCTCAAGGGTGGTCTCAACTTCGCCGACAAGATTACTACCGTCAGCCCCACCTATGCAGAGGAAATCAAGACAGAGTTCTTTGGCGAGAATCTGGATGGTCTTATTCGCCGCAGGAGTTGGGATTTGGTAGGCATTGTCAACGGTATCGACAACGACGCATATGACCCCGGCAACGACTCCAAGATCAAGTACAATTACGATCATCAGTCACTTATTAAGAAATTCCTCAACAAGTGCGACTTGGCATACAGCCACGGACTCGATATCGGTGTTTCCCAGGAGATGTACGAGGACGCCCTTGTTATTGCCCAGGGCCCCGAGGCTGGCAAGGCTAAGTACGAGGACGCCCTTAAGCGATTCAATGCAGTATATACTGATCCCGCCACCCGACCCAGACCGATTATCTCCATTATCTCAAGACTCACTTCACAGAAGGGCTTGGATCTGATTGAGAGAGTTCTTGAGGATATTATGGGCACCAATCTCTGCTTTATCGTTCTTGGCACCGGCGATCAGAAGTATGAGGATCTCATGCGCTATGCTGAGAGCCGCTGGCCCGGCAGATTCTCTGCAAATCTCATGTACAACGATGCCCTGTCCCGTCAAATCTATGCAGGTTCTGACATTCTGATGATGCCCTCACTGTTTGAACCCTGCGGACTGTCCCAGCTGTTTGCTTTGAGATACGGCACAATTCCGTTGGTTCGCGAAACAGGCGGTCTTAATGACACAGTCAAGTCCTACGACCCCATTTCTGACACGGGCAACGGCTTCTCCTTCCACGACTTTAATGCACACGATATGCTTAACACCTTGTGGAGGGCTATCAGCTTCTATTATGACCAGTACGGCACATGGCCCAAGCTTCAGGAGCGAGCTATGCAGATTGACTATAGCTGGACTGTCTCTGCTCAGAAGTATATGGATTTGTACAATTCTATTAGGTAATTTGATATGAAGAGATCGGTACGCAACACAATTATAATTATCACATCAGTTGTACTCGTTATAGCCTTATGCGTTGTTGGCGTTTTTCTGTACAACAGAGATATCATGGCCTCCAGCGAACACCGATACATTGCATATATCGATTCGTTTGACGACACCTCCGCCTCCTACAAAGGCATTACAGATGTTAACCTTATGGTACTCAAGGTGTCCTCTGATGGTTCCATCAGTTCAGCTGTACCCGGCAAGACTGTGGATCAGGTTATGGCCGCTGCAAAACAGTTTAAGCTGGACCATCCCAAGCTCCGCGTTAATCTCTGTGTTTTAGGTATCGCAGGATGGGAATCCTACGTTGAATCCTCTGCATACGTCTCAAGGATCAACAGCTTCGCCAACAAGCTCTTTTCTCTGACCCATACCGCAGGCCTGGACGGTATTGATCTCTATGTGGGCGGACCTACTTCTGTCAACTTTGCGAATATGTGCAAGGCTGTTAAGAATTTACTTGATGCCAAGACTACCGCTGCTGGTGAAAAGTACACCCTGTCGGTGTCTGTAGGCTCTGACGGAAACAGTCTGGAGCTTACCAGTTGCGGTACGCTTAAGTCATATGTAGATTACTTTAATGTCTGTTGCTTTGACTACGGAACTCAGGCCACTGGACAGCTTATGTCCGCCACTCTTACCGCCTATCTGGACTACGGACTTTCCGCCGACGACATGAACCTAATACTCTCTGCATCTGAAGCCAACGCCGAGCTGGCTGCGGATATTAGTTCTGTAGCATATGCAGATGGCCTGGGTGGATTGGGTGTTGTAGGTTATTCCTCCGACACCAACGTAAGCCAGATGACTTCTATCATGATTTACGTATTTGAAAATGGCATAAACATTATCGTCAAGGGCGATATGGCCGCCTTCCCCATGTATGATCTGGGCGAATACGATCGAGATATGATTATTGCCGTATGCACTATTGGCGACGATATTATTCCTATTACACTTTCCCGCTTCGACTCCGAGGACAACAACCTGTACTATCACGTAATGTACAATGAGGGATTCTTCTCCGCATACTACGTAAACGTCAGCTTTGGCGATATTATGGGTACTGCCCACTGCGACGACATTCAATTCTGCTGTGCCAGGGGCTTGTTTGATCTTGCCGGAGACGGCTTCTTCTATCCTGATGAGGCCATAACTAACCGCGAGGTGCTGGCTGCCATGTGCCGTATTACCGGAGAGGCATATGATCTGGATTTGGATGTATCATATCTGCCTGTTACTGATTCCTCTGAGGGCGGCTCAGATGCAACACCCACTCCCAAGGTTGATCTGGACGCATATTACGAGGCATTTGTGGATTGGGCTGTGAATAAGGGGCTCATCACCTCCACTGACAGCATCACAACCAATCCCGACTCACATGCTACGTATGACAACATGACCAAGCTTATGAGTTCCCTTGCCGACTACATGGGCAACGACGACTACTCTCCTGCAGATTACGAGTTGGACGATAATGCCAACCACAACGTTTCCCGAGGCCTGGCTGCAGAGATATTCAGAGACTACATCGAGTCATTCTTCAACTGATATTTTGGATTAGGTTTTACTAAAACGAAAAGCGGTAGCGCCTCAGGGCCTACCGCCTATTTTTATCTGCCATAACAGACCAGGTGCCAGCGTCCATCGTACACTGCATGGGTGATTGAACACTGTTTTACAGGAGCCCTACCCCTGAACAGTTTAACAGGCAAA
The DNA here is from genome assembly GCA_017501105.1 of Clostridia bacterium. GTDB lineage: Bacteria > Bacillota > Clostridia > RGIG7378 > RGIG7378 > RGIG7378. The sequence goes on from JAFVXO010000106.1 coordinate 10,814, forward strand.
TCCTCTATTACCGTCCAAAAACTATGTAGCAACACGGAATGGGACACTGCAGCAATATTTACATCGGGTTCATCCCTGCCTGCATAGTCACTGTATCGGCCAGCAATATAGTTCAGGAAGTCCTGAGTCCTCTCCATAACCTGGGGGTATGTCTCACCATTGCCCAAGGGAACATAGTTCTCAGGGTGCACCCATAGGGCATCGGCCAACTCCGGCATTTCAATCTTGACAGTTGGCATATGGGCTCCATCCAAATCGCCAAAATCCATCTCTGCCAACCTGTCATCCACAGTTATAGGGTATCTGTCTCCAAAGGCTATTTCTGCAGTGCGCTGTGCTCGCATCATAGGGCTGGCATAAACCTGCGCAAACTCTATGTCTGCCATTTTGTCGTGCAGTTCCTGTGCCAGCTGATAGCCCCTCTCTGTAATAGGCGAATCTCCTCTACCCTGCATCTTTTTGAGAGTGTTCCATTCAGTCTCCGTGTGACGCATTATATACAGGTGAATCATAGTCTGGACAGAACCTCCAGTATAAGTTTATATGTTCTGGCGAATGAGGCGGCATCCATAGTTTCGTCAGGTGTGTGTACGTTAGTCAGCTGAGGACCCATGGCCACCGGATCCATTCCGGGCAATCTCTCACAGAACAGGCCACATTCCAGGCCGGCATGTATTGCCTCTGCCCACATTTCTGTTTCGAACATATCCTTATATGTGGCACAAATAATGTCCCTAAGCTGGGAATTGGGGTTATAGGCCCATCCGGGATATTGCTCTCTGAATGCCACATCCATACCAAGGATTCCAGCCATCTCTGCCAATACTGCCTTGGCATTCTCCAACTGAGAAAGTACGGAACTGCGCAGCGAGCAGGTACACTTGACAGCATTGCAATCTGCATTTACAACGCCCAGGTTTGATGATGTAATTACAAAGTCGTTGAGGCTCGGATTTCTCATCATAGGGCCGTTGGGCACCATGTACATAAACCGAATTAGGTTCTGAGCAACCTGCTGTTTGAGGACCTTTTTGTTCGCCTGAAGGCCAACATCGGCTGTCACCACGACTCCGCCATCGGTCTCTGCCAGTTCCTGAGCAACCTGGTCGCCAACTGCTGTAACTACCTGCTGTGCCTTGGCTGCACATGTCTCACAGGGGAGCAACAACTCTGCAATACATTCCCTGGTAATTGCGTTATCCTTGGATCCTCCGTGTACAGAAACCAGTCTCATACCTGGCACCGCCTGAGCTACTCCGTGGAGGACTCTGCCCATAATCTTGTTGGCATTGCCTCGCTCCAGATGTATATCTGCTCCGGAATGTCCACCCTTAAGTCCTGCGACAGTAATAGCAACAGGGATACCGGAAATCTCTGCGTCATCCACCTGGCCATCAAAGGTCACATCTGCTCTGACACCGCCAGCACAGCTAACAGTCAGAACGCCCTCCTCCTCGGAGTCCAGGTTAATCATGCGGCGAGCCTTCAACAGAGTGGTATCTACTGTCTTAGCGCCTGTCAAACCCGTCTCCTCCTGCACGGTAAATACGCATTCCAAATCGGGATGAACTGCGGATGTATCGTCCAACACAGCCAGCATTATGGCTACTGCAGCTCCATTATCTGCACCCAGAGTTGTGCCCACAGCTGAAATTATGCCCTGATCGTCTATAGTGATAATAGGTCCGTATTTGTCCCAATCGTGGTCATATCCTGGAGCGGTTTCGTTCACCATGTCCAGATGGCCCTGGAGCATGATTGGCTTGCTCAATTCCTTGCCGGGAGTGGCTGGTTTCTTGACAATTACATTGTGATATTGGTCTGTATATGCCTCCAGGCCTCTGGCCTTGGCAAAATCCAATATGTACTGCGCACAGGCAGCCTCATTGGATGAACCACGGGGAATGGCTGTAATATCCTCAAAGAAGTTGAATAATTTGGCGGGCTCGTAGCCGGTAATAACGTATGCCATATTTGCCTCCATAAAAACAAGTGGAACCATATAGATTCCACCTGTTATGTTACCATTATTTATCCCTGATGTACAGGAAGGTAGAGGTCAGTACATGCTGTTCCGCTGCGCCCGGAGTTCCTGCAGGTCCAGGTACAGCTGATTAAGCTCCTCTGTGCTCTGAATCCAGATAGTGTCTATGGTGTATTCATCCATCAAATAGTCGAACCCGGATATAGATACAGAGACAACTATATTATCCTTGGAAACATCTGCCTTTTGGAGGTTTGTGTTCAGCAGGAGATTTGCAGCATAGGCGATTGTCTCAATATCCTCCGGTGCATATGTTGTAGACTCATCGTAATACTTATCATCATAGTAGTACTCTTCCTCATAATTGTTATAGTGCATATTTTCCAGCGTAGTTATTTCCTTGCCAGAGATCTCATACCAGGTAATATTGAGTCTTTTATACTTTTCAGTTGTGCCGTCAAGATAACCCTTTAGTAACTTGTCTATATCAGCCTTATCCTTCTCGTATGACATGTCCATAAACTTCTGTGTAGTCTTGGGAACATACATATCCAGATTGTAAGTATCGCCAAAGGCCTCTGTATCCAAATATCCCCGAACAGACAAGTATTCAAACGTATCGTATCTATAACGCCCAAAATACTCCAATCGTTCCTCATCTGTCATGCTCTCCAACTCATTTAAGAATACTGGGAGCAGAGACTCCATCAGCTCATCCGAATCAAATCTGCCGACTACCAGGCTCTTTATTTCATCTGCAGAAGGGTAGGCAGATGTAGCCTCTTGGTAAGCAGTGTCTGCCAGAAGGTACTTTTTATACTCATCCATCTGGGCAGAAATGTTAATCTGTCTGGTGATGGTCCTGCCATTTTCCAGCACAAATTCCACAACAAGATCGGAATAACCAGTATGTGCTCCGTCCTTAATGGACTTAACATCTCTCCTGAGAACCTTAACTGTTACGTCAATAAGATCGCTATTAGTTAGCAGTGCTCTCTCCTGCAACAACTGGTTATAGGTAGGTGTACCCAAATACATATCGCTAAATATTCCCGATGTATCCGATACACGAATGCCCTTTACCTGGTCCTTTTCAGGAATATTATTCATACTGGATACTGCCAGTGCCCTGGTGCCAATAGAAACACCAACACATGCCACGAACAACAGGACAAAGGCAGGCAATGCCTTAAAGGCCTTCTTAAAGTTTTTGATTGTCATCATCTCATATACCATGTAGATGATGAAATCTAATACGGCCAAAACGACAATTAGTGAAAATGTGTCATAATCCCAATTGTTTGTATCCACGATTGTGTTGGTTGCCAACAGGGCCAGAGGTGTGGCCAATGCAATGGCATAAACTCTGTGAAGCTTTTTGCTGGGAGCTGCCTTGTCGGCGGTCTCACTGCGCCTGCGGACAAATGCCCAGAGGCCCAATGCTGCATATATAACGCTCAATACAATGGAGTAAAGGATGCCAGGCCAGAAGGTCATTATATCCTCTCCCATCTCCAGCAATCCAATTGGCGCAAAGGCCAAATTGTACCTGAAACTAAAGAGCATTCCCATGGAGGATGTAACTAGAACTGGTGCAACGTTCTCCATGAAGGCAGCGAGAATAAACAGAATACACCTAGGAAAATAGACAATAAGCAAAGTGGCAACTGCGTTAGATAACTTAGTTCCCGTGATGGACATGGCCAATGCGACACCGCCTGTAATTACCATGGAGGCTGCGGTGCTAAACAAAATGATGTAGAAGTAGGACATCATATTGATTGGCAGCTGCCAGATCAGCCTGCCGAGCAGTGATACGATGCATGTGGACAGAATACCGCCAAATGTCATTGTCATAACTGCCGCAATTCTCGAAATGTACAGAGACTGTCTGGTATTGGGAAGGCTATGGTAAAAGTCACTATCGCTCCTGCTATTTAAAAAGCCAAAGGACATAATCGTAAATACCAAGGGGGCAATGTACATAAATCCCCAAAGTCCAGGGGCGAACTCCATAATAGAAGGTAACCTCTCCCCATATCCTCCATCAATTGCGATGATAAAGTCCGTTGTTGCAGTAATAACACAGATAATTCCTGTGATGATCCATGCCGGCAATCTGAGCTGCCTCATGGTCTCTATATACAGTTTTAAGCTAAAAAACTTGTTCTTCATGAGTTACCTCCTTAAGTCAGCACTTCGTCGAAGGAGTAGCCCAGGGCCTCCATCTCGTATACAAACACCTCTTCCAATGACAGGGGCAATATCTCAAACAGCACCGGATTCATGGCATCAAAGAGAGTCTTGGTCTCTTCTCTATCACCCTTAATGATGATATTGGCTACACTGCCTCTCTGAGTGTAATTCAGCATGTCTATGCTAGTGAACTTGGACTTGTCGTAGGGTTCTGCAAATGCCACCTGAACCTTAAAGAGGGATGTCTTAAGGTTCTGAATGTCACTCTCAAACACAATGCCTCCCTTGTGGAGCAATGCCAGCTGATCGCAGGTGTCCTCCAGCTCTCTCAGTGAGTGACTGGTGATAATGGCAGTGGCGCCCCTATCCTCTACCTGTGCGTAAATGAGCCTTTTGACCAGGTTGCGCATAACTGGGTCTAATCCGTCAAAAGTCTCATCCAGGAAGATATACTTGGTATTGCATGAGAGGGCCAAAATGGTAGCCGCCTGACGCCTCATGCCCTTAGAGAATGTATTGATATTTGCCTTAGGATTCAGGCCGAACGCCTTGGTGTACTCGTTGAACTTATCCATATCAAAGTGAGAAAAGTTAGCCTCGTACAGCTTTGCCATGCGTTCCATATTTGACTGGGGCAAAAAGAACAGCTCATCCGGCACAAAGGCAATGTCATCCTTTAGCTCAGTGTTTTCGTAAATCGGCTGGCCATCGTACTCAATGGTACCAGCGTCTGCCTTGTAGATACCTGTTAGTAATCGAAGCAATGTGGACTTGCCTGCTCCGTTGGAACCCACCATGCCATACACAGATCCATCTGGAATAGTGCAGTTAAGGTGGGATAAAGCCTCAAATTTATCAAATGTCTTGACTACATCTGTACATTTAATCATGTGACACACCATCCTTTCCTCTGGTCTGATTGTTATATGCTCTAACAACCACGTCCATTACCGTGTCCTTGTCTATTCCTGCCATTGCCAATTCACCAACCAGGGCTTCCAGCTGATTGAGGCCCTGTCTGCGACTATTTTGAATAGCAGTCTCAGCATCCTCGCTGACAAACCTGCCATTGCCTGGAGAGCTAAAGCATATGCCTCGTCGATCCAACTCTGCGTATGCCTTTTGCAAGGTGTTGGGATTAACCGAAATCTCCATGGACAACTGTCTGACAGATGGCAATGGGTCCCCAGGCTTAAGTACGCCCTGGAGGATCATCTTCTCCACCTGGTCAATCATCTGCTCGTAAATAGGTTGTCGAGACAACTTATCTAGAATAAACACGAATTCACCTCCTCATGTCTTATAGGTGTACTATATCAGATAGTACACCTCGTTGCAACTATTTTTTATTACGAAAAAACGAGACAGTCCTGCCGTCTCGTTTTCGAATCAAACATAAGTTGTGTAGATCTTTAAAACCTATAGTCACCTTCTGGATCCAGCATCCTGCTTCTTGCCGGACATCTTCTGCTTAAAGGCCGTTCTGCTGGCAGCATCCCAAATATCTGCCTCAACCAGCGCCTTCCAGTCTGTAACCAGTGCTGTAATGTGTTTGTGGAAGCCTACAGACTTTTCCTGCTTAGTGATATATCCAGCGGAAATAAGTCTGTCCATAGCGTCGCGAACCGTCTCTTCAGGGACGTTGTACTGCTCCACTACGTAGTTGGTTACTCTCATGTATGTAGGATATAGTTTCTTGCCCTGGTCTCCCTCGTATGATAAGACTCCCTCTAAAATCATATGGTAATAGGGTCTGATCAATTCGTCCTCGGTGGGAATCTCTACGTACCAGTCTGCCACATCACGAAGCTGCTTGCTGAAACAATCTCTGACTGCATATACTCCAACCTCTTTCTTGCAGCAGTTTCTAAGGAATGCACATACAGATGTGAAGTGGCCGTCTCCTGTGAAAATAATAACCGTGTCAAAGGAGGATGAATTAAATGCCTTCTGATAAATGTAATCCAGCATGATGAAATCTGTAAAATCCTTCTTATAATGGCCGGATGCATTCTTGGTCTCCACAATCTTGCTGGTAAACAGTCTGATACGCTGTATCTCGGACTCCATGTCGTACTTGGTAAAGTCTCCAAAAAATACTATTTCCTCTATGTCTACCCTCTTGTGCAGGTCGTCAACCCAACTCTTGATGTTTGTCTGTTGGTCAAATTTTGTTCGCATAGAAATGTACCAATGCTCATAGTCCACAAAAATGACCGCTCTCTTGCGCTTCTTCTTAAATAATCCCATCATCTACCTCCTTTCCTCCATATTGATGTGCACTGCACACTTGCTTTCAGTATACCATTTGGTGGGGTATTCTTCAAACAAACTATAATAAAACAGAAGCACACTTCTTTAAGAAATGTGCCCTATCACTGGTTTATCATTGTAACTTGTTAATCTAATATTACATCTCTCCCTGATGTTGACTGGTCTTCTTTTTGTCGGAGGTCAGTGCCGTCTCTCCATTGAGATACATGGCAACAAGGCCCAACAATACCATGATGGTAGAAATCTTGATAATGTATGGTGTGATTGTCTTATAGATAAAATTGCAAATTGCTGCAGCAGTCTCTCCTCCAACAATCATTGCTAACAGGTAGCCAAAAAATGTTAGACCACCGGCAAATAGACATACCAAAATGCCATAACCAAATATAGTCTTAAGTACAGCTGATATTTTCTTGCAGATTTCCTTCATTGAGGCACCTCCCTACAGGCCTAAAATAGGCAGCCAGCCCATCAGCACAACAACTTCCAAAACAAATTGAGCAGCAACCCACCACAGGTTATTTCTAAACGTTTTATCAAAATCCGATTCGGCCAAGGTCATGCCTGCATACATACCCAACCCCAGAGGTGGTGTAATGCCACACATAACGCCACAGATGCAAGGCAGCATAGCTGCTACAAGTAGTGGATTACATCCCACATTTGCCAGGGTAGTAATAAACATGGGGCCAAAGATAACAACCAGCGCAGATCCGGGAATTACCATACCCATGAAACAAGTGATAGCACAGATAGCCGTAACAGTACCTAACTTGCCAAAGTTCCAGGCAGAAATAATCACGCCCATTTCGTCAGCCACATTCAACTCTCCAAACAATGCTCCAATCATGTAACCGAACACACACACTCCGATGGCAGGAGCGATGGTCTTAACACTATCCGCAAACATCTTTGCAATAGAGGAAATAGAAACCTTGGACTTGTCCTTTGTGATCAAGCAGGCATAAATTGATGCTAAGCCGCCTATAAAAAGCAGAATGGAGCTGGACAAATTCTTGGCACCGGCCTCTCCCAACCGGGCGGTAAAGAAGGTGCTCTTGAAGAAATAATCCAGAACAAAGGGAAGCAGAATAATTACCGGCAGTAACAAGCCCTGCCAACCAGCCTTAAAAGTTGTCTTAAAATCAGGCATTTCTTCCTTGGACATGGGCTTGACCTTGTAATACTTACAGAATGACCAGACCATCAATATACGCTGGACTATAAACCAAATCGCTATGCCCCAGAGCACGATCCAAAACTGTCCTGTAGTTAAATTAAGTCCGGGATACAGAGCGGTAAAAGCGCCCATTGCTGCAACAATATTAGATGAAGGAGGAATCATATTGCCCATATAACTGGCATTGCTCTCTATATTGGCTGCAAGATGTGCAGGAAAACCGGAGCGCTTCATGGCAGGGATTGTAATTGAACCCGTAGCCATAACGTTTCCGGGGCCGGATCCAGACAGCGCCCCCATAAATGAGCTGCCTATAACTGCTGCATAACCTGCACCCCCAGCAACTCTTCCAATCAGAGAAAGAATAACAGCAATACAGCTATCAATTATTTTTGTTTTTGTGAGAATAATGGACATGGCAACAAAAGCAACCATGGAGTACAGTAGCGAAGTAGACAGCGCCTCTTCAACATATACCCATACATTTCCCCAGGTACCGGTAATGGTCAACAGCAATATAAAACTGATGAAAACTGCCTCATATACAGGCCTCTTCAGTACGACAAACCACAGAATGATCACCGCGAGCATGACACCCAAATATATAATTGAGGATGGAATCATATGTTTGCTCCTTGTATATTCCATAAAGGTTATGGATATTATTTCCTATATGGAATATTCTAGCAAACTGATAGTAATTGGTCAATAGACAACCTGCTTAATGTTTTCTTGATTTTTGCCTTTTCAACAAGTATTCTAATAGGTGTTATTCCATTTTGGTTATAGCGGTTCGCATAGGAGGTATCTTCAAATGAATTCACGCCAATTACAGTATGCCATTGCACTTTCTGAGCTCCGAAACTTCTCCCAGGTTGCAGAGAAATTGAATATTTCTCAGCCCGCGTTGAGCAAGCAGATACTGAGTCTCGAAAACGAACTTGGCTTAAAATTATTCGACCGCGCAACCACTCCTCTGACCATAACCCCCGCAGGGCAGCATTTTATTCGTCAGGCCCAGGATCTCCTTTTCAAGGAAGACCAGTTACTGCGCACCATGGAGCAGTTCAAATCCGGAGATGCGGGGCAGCTGGTTATCGGTGTGACTCCTTTTCGCAGCTCCTATATGATTTCAGATATGGTAAAGAAGTTCCGTCAGGCCTACCCACATGTTCAAATTAAGCTTCAAGAAACAGGCAGCGATTTGTTGAGAAAGGAGGCTGCTGAGGGCAAGTATGATTTTGCCGTTGTAAACCTTCCCGTAGATGAATCCACCTTGGATGTTATTCCTCTTGAACCCGACAGATTGTCTCTAGTAATTCCGCTGGAGCATAGGCATCTGATATCTTTAGAACCCGATTGCAAGGAGATCGATTTCGGTCTCTCTAGGGACTTACCCTTCGTTGTGGTACACCAGGGCCAGGAAATGCGCAGTTTATTTGATAAGTTATGTACACTAAACGACTTCTACCCCCATATTGTTGCTGAAGTTGTCAGTCTCACAACTGCCTGGTCCATGGCAAATGCCGGCGTTGCCGCCACCCTTTTGCCCCTACAATATGTTAATTGCAATCAAATTGGAGACGGACTAACCGTAGTTGGCATAAAAAACACAATATATACTCGCCAGCCAGCCATAATAACCCGAAAGGGACAATACATCTCCCCTTATGCCCGTTACGCCATAGATTTGTTAACAGGTTGTTCTGCTAAGTAGACTAAACGCCACCTAATCCAGGTGGCGTTCTCACTTTAATATTTATCCGGTTCGTTATACAGCACAGACTATTCCTCAAAAATAGTTTTGATAAGTTCCGCGAAGTCATCACCCGAGCGAGGAGTATATCTTTTGACCAGAATATCTGCAGGCTCCTCTCCCTTCTTAAAAGGGTTATAGTTTGTGGTATGCACACTTTCTCCGCAGTAGCGGAATGTGCTATCACTATTACCGCAAAACAGCAGCTCATACCCCAGGTCATCACGCAAAACGGGAATTGAAGGCATGGACACCGCATAGAATGGATACACAAAGAATCTGGGGGTATAACCAACAACTGATTGGATCTTCTGATTCAGAGGTTCCATATCATTAATGAGAACTTTCCTATATGTTTTGGTGCCCTCATCAGACATCTGCATTGTTCCGGTACGGCCACCCTCTCGATCGTGCAGATAGTATGTATGGGAACCAAACTCCACAACATTTGACGCGGCCATTTCCTTAATCTGGTCCCAGGAACAGTAATACTCCCTGTATGCATTTCCCTCCTGAGCACCATCAGAGCGATTCCCGATAATCGCTGCATTAATCTTCATATTGTACTCCCGGAGCAACGGGTATGCATATTTATAAAAGCTGATATCACAGTCGTCCAATGTAAGCAGCATACACTTCTCCGGCAAACTTATTTTTCCGTCAATGTAGTCCAGCAGCTCAGAAACTGTAATAACGCGAATATCATTTTCTTCCAGATATTTAAGATGGTTCTCGAACTCCTCAACCCATATTGTGTATGTTGAGAACTCTATGCCGTCTTCCGCCTCAGCCTGTGTATAGAATTTGTGATAGCATATAGCTCCAACCTTGATCTCGTCATCCTTCACAGCAAAAATCACAGAGGATACCAGAACAATGACAAGTCCTAATCCTACCAGTAACGTCCATAGTTTTTCAGAAAATTCATTCCTAATCTTTTTATCCGTTTTTGACATTTTTAAACCCATATTTTCCTGTCTGATGATTATGCATTGGCCTTTTTACTGCGCAGTTTTGTCTTCACAAACTTGATGATTACATGTCTATACTTGAACAGCACGACAAGGAATGCAGCTGCAAATGCTCCTATTACGCTGTAGCGAATTACCGTATGTTCGTACACAAAGAAGCTCATAACTACAACAATCGCGCATGCCAGAATCACGGCCATAACAGCTTTTATGTTAATAAACTTGCCGTATCCTGCCCTTTTCACCAGTACATAGTTGACTGCAAACAACATAGCAAATCCAATTGCGTTGATCCAAGGGAGCACGTCATATCCCATAGTTGGAAGCATAAGAATCTTGGCAGCAATGCTTACCACCGCAATTACACCAGTATAGATTGCCGTCTTTACCAAATTCTTGTCATAGGTCAAGATAATGTTGAAGACCGATGCAACCGACTGGAATACTATTCCCAAAACCAGTCCAGGAATCAACACTGTTGCTGCCATATACTGCTTGCCTCCCAGTATCCACACAATCTCGGGAGCCAACAATATAGTTCCAATTGCCACGACAGACACACCAGTAGTGTACAACAAAATACCCTTCCTGACTATGCTATGATTGTTCTGATTGAGGTTGTCCATCAACCAGGTGGTTACTGCACCTGACAGGGCCTGGAATAAAACTGTCAAAATGTGAATTGTAGATGTAGTAATACTTACAAGCGCAGCAGCCTCTGCACTCAACATACTCTTGGTGACCATGGTGTTGGAAGATGTCAACAAGCTAACTGTCAGGTAATGCACCAGCAGCGGCATAGACAGCTTCAATGCATATTTAACATGCTCAGTGCGGAAACTGCGTCCCTTTAGCAACATGCTGCCGGCACAAGCAAGTCCAATGAGCGACATGGGTATATATGTACCATAGATACGGGCATCCAACCTCTGCTCCATTGGGAGCCACAATACCAACGCCAGAGCAATCAAAGTTGGCAGCACCAAGTTTAGCATGGAGACAACAGCCACAGACTTGTAGCGATAGAGCGTCCTCTCCCGAGCCAGCCATACTGCTTTGCAAGACTGAAATGCAAGCGTAAAAAAGAGCATATGCACCAGCTGGGGAGGAATGGCCACAACTGTGAATATCCACGGCCGACACAACAAGAACAGCCCATACATGCCAACTGTGAGCAGGAAGCTAGTGATTGTAACAGAAGAAACGTATTTATCATAGTCCTCTGTATAGTCGTAGTATGCTCTACTCAGGGTGTTGTATAATTCTGCACCGGTAATAATCAGCAGAGTTGTTTGCCAGCTGGCATAATTGGAGAACTCGCCATAATGCTCCGGTGTCATCAATCGGGTGAAAATCGGAGTAGTAATGAAAGATATGGCTTTAACCAGGAAATTGCTTACAACATACCAGAAACCGGCCTTCAAGGCCAGGCTGGTACTTCCTCTTTGAATCTTATCAGACACTTAAATCTTCCCCTCTGCCCCTGGGAACGCTTCGTACATACTCCTATTTCACAAGGCCATCCGATGTATTTGCAAATCTCATTTCGAAAATGTACGCATCTCCCAGGGATTTAAAATTCATAAAATGTTAATGGTTATTTAGCTCCACGTATCCATGGCACCTTCGAGACATTATGTCCCTCCTTCAGTAGCAGCACATAGAACAACATAAAGAATGTACCGTGAGTATGGGCGCTAAAGAAGGACACAATCAGCAGAATAACCGTAAGCCAAAAATACGGCATATTCAGTTTGAATAAACCCTTGACATATATCTCATAGGACAACAACACTCCGATAATACCATACTTGTAAACCGTTGCCATAAAGCCAGGCATATTAAAGCTCAAATGAGTTGTTGTGTCGGCAATACCCACAATCCACTGGCCAAAAGACATCTTCTTCAGAGCACTGAGGGCCAGCTTGGTTCGTCCGCTAAGGGCCGTAGAACCCTCGGGATTATTGAAGATGCGGACTATACTTTCCCTCACAAATGGCACAAAGGCAAAGGTCAGGACAACGACTACCAGGAAACAACCAATGAAGATTAAATTGCGCCTACGGAATATGTTTCTTAGATGGAACGCCCCCTCTTCATCGTCTCTCAGTGCAAAGTACAGTCCCCATGCACCCACTGCCACAGCTATACCCATGCCGGACGTGGAAAGAATCAAACCTATAGAAATCAGAATGGCAAAAATTCTGTTGTACTTGCCTCCCTCTGGACTAAACAACGTGATAAATAGGCTGGGGCAAGCATACAAGAAAAAGTGGGAAGGTTCCAAGAAGAAGGCAGAGGGTCTGTAAATCCTGCTTACCTTGCCCGTAACATCTATAGTGCCGGTCTGTGCTCCCGGAATCCAGGAAGAGGACTCAGGCAACAACGCAGATGTGGGAACCAACTGCAAATGAAAGCCAAGGATGTAGTAGCAGAAATACTGAATAATCAAGCAGGCGCTAGCCATAACAGCAATACATATTGCCGCCCTCTTAAGTGCATCAGTATCAATGCAGGATTGGCATGCGCATACCATGAAAAATGTCATCAGCACAACCTGTGCCACTTCGGTGAAATAGGTTCCGTGATCAATCATCTTGTAGATAAAGAACACAATCAGAACCAGAACAAAGTTTAGGTTTGAAAAACGAAACGAACTCAGTGTGGACAGCAGGCGAATACCCAGGTATGGCAGCAGCAACACTAAAATAGTAGTACTACCACAATCAACAATACCCATGTAATGCTGAAAAATCGGAACAAAAGCCAGCATCACAGCCACGATGACGTCGCCAATATATTTTTTAGAATCAACATAGGCCACTATCTTGTTTCCTACGGAAAGCAATCGATTCATTATCCATCTCCTAATCACGAAAGGTGGTCATGCTTCAATAGTCATGAAAATTATATACTTTATGTAATTGTATATCTCCGTCCAACTAAAATCAACTCCACAAAACGTCAAAATCCGACCGCAAAATTCACCGGTTTTTGTTGCGGTATTTATTATAGGGATGTACACTGCACATATGATAAATATAACTACTCACTATTTTGATAAGGTTACTTCCACCAACGACCTGCTGAAGGAGGCCGCTCTACAAGGGTTCCCCTGCGGCACGCTGTACGTGGCAGGCAGTCAGGAGGCTGGCCGTGGACGCATGGGCAGGAGCTTCTATTCTCCTCAAAACACCGGTCTCTATATGTCCCTGCTATTGCACCGGAACCAAATCCCCTATGATATCCGCCTGCTTACAGCTCAGACTGCGGTTGCCTTGGCCATCACACTTGATCGCAGGTTTGGAGTAGATACCGACATCAAGTGGGTAAATGACATATACCTCGATGGGCGCAAAGTGGCAGGTATACTCTGTGAGGGCGTATTTGGATCCACAGGTCACTGTGCAATAATCGGCATCGGGGTCAACATCAACACGGTCCTATGGCCTCCTGAGATTCAGGGCCGAGCCGGCTCCCTCGGAACAACCCTGTTCACCACAGAGGACAAGATACATCTGGCCCAACAAATATGCGATTGCATATTAGAAACGGTATCAAACGCCAACAGCAACTGGCTGGACCAATACCGCAGCCGCTCTATATTGACTGGGCAGACTGTGGACGTATACCCTGTTGCAGATGGCAGCGTTGCTTTCTCTGCTCAGGTCAAAGGCATCGACCAAGAGGCAAATTTGGTAGTCGTAGATTCCCTTGGACAGGAAATTCACCTCTTTTCCGGAGAGGTCAGCGTCAGACCACAGAGCAAATAAATATTTTGCTGGGTTCTCACTTAGAAATCCGTTTATTTTCTATGTTCATATACATTTTTATGTGCTATATTAAGGAAACAAAAAACTGATAGGAGGTTTCATCTTGGACGTTAGCGATGGCAGTCGATGGCACTGCATTTATTACAAGAGCAATATCGCGATTCCGGATAGGATCTCCACAGATTTTCTCTGTAGCATCTGCATCTGATCAGGCCCTGGCCAACAGGCCTGCACCATGCACTTGCTATTCCCTTTCCTTCCGTTTTGTCGATATTGTGGAAAGGAAACACCATGGATCATCAAATTTTCGAAGAACTGGAGCTGTTACTTAAAGAGAACCGCTTTAATTCCCTGCGCTCGGAGCTCATAGAACTCAACGAGGTAGATATCGCTGACTTTATAACACAGCTTGACAAGGACCAGACACTGCTGGTTTTCCGCATTCTACCCAAGACTCTGGCTGCAGAGGTTTTTGCATACCTTGACACCGATTTACAACAGCACATTGTTATCTCCATTACCGACCGAGAGCTTACTTCTCTGGTTGACGAACTGTACATCGACGATACTGTTGATTTTCTGGAAGAGGTGCCGGCTAACATCGTTCGTCGAGTTATGGCAGTTACCGATAGAGAAACCAGGGAGACCATCAACAAGTTCCTGAAGTACGAGGAGAACTCCGCCGGCAGCATTATGACCAGCGAAATGGTGGAGATTCATTCGGAATACACTGTGGAGCAGGCCATCACACAGATTCGCAGAACCGGTGTGGATAAGGAAACCGTATACACCTGTTACTGCATCGACAAGCAGCGCCATCTGGTTGGTACTGTTGGTCTGAGGGACATTATTTTTGCCAGCCCCGACATGCTGATTGAGGAAATTATGGAATCTGAGGATGCCATTGTCTCCGTCTCCACCTCCGATGACCAGGAATACGTTGCAGATCTGGCCCGTAAATACGACTTGCTGTCAATTCCCGTTGTGGACAGCGAAAACCGACTGGTTGGTATCGTCACTATCGACGATATCGTCGATATTATTGAAGAAGAAAACACCGAGGACTTCGAGAAGATGGCTCTGTTGGCCCCTTCCGAGGATACGTATCTCAAGACTCCGGTTATTACATTGGCCAAGAACCGTATTGTCTGGTTGATGGTTCTGATGATTTCTGCCACATTTACCGGCATGATTATCGAGGGATTTGAAAGCAAATTGGCCCTGATTGCAGGTCTGACTGCCAGCATCCCAATGCTGATGGACACCGGCGGAAACTCAGGCAACCAGGTCAGCACTCTGATTATCCGTGGTCTTGCCCTGGGCGAAATTTCTCTCAGCGATTACTTTAAGGTGTTGTGGAAGGAACTGCGGGTTGCACTTATCTGCGGCGTGTCTCTGGCATCAGTTAACTTCATTAGAATGTACGTTATGGGACTCATTACCGGTAGCCATTCAGAACCCCAGCAGTACATGATCTACCTGGTTGTTTGCCTGGCCATGTTAGCTGCGGTTATTGTGGCAAAGCTAATAGGCTGCTCCCTGCCCATGCTGGCCAAACGCCTAAAGTTGGACCCCGCCCTGATGGCAGGACCCATGATCACTACTATTGTGGACGCTATGGCCCTGCTCATTTACTTTGGCCTGGCCACTCTCCTGCTGACATTTTAGTTAACAGCCGTTTATTTGATCAGCCTCATTAGCAGTGACTTTGACACCTTGATGGCTCCCTTGGGGCAGAATTCCTGGCAACAGAAGCACTTGATGCACTTTCCTCTTGCAATAACCGGAATGTTGTTTTCCATGGTTATTGCCTTGGCTGGGCATACGTTTTTGCACTGTTTACAACCTATGCATTCCTGTGGATGTACCTTAGGCTGGGCTCGCAGCACATTAGAGCCCAGTTTTTCGAACAGCTTGCCCACTTTTCCCCCGCCAACCTGGTCCGAAAACAGCAAGCTGTTGTGGGTTTCCAGAGTTTCAAAGTCGCCAACCATATAGTCGGAAATCTTATTTGTTGTAGCAATCCGGTCTGCCTTTTCGGGGATAAGACCTCGCCTGTACGCGGCCTGCAAAGTTGGGACGTCCTCCTTTGACAGTCCAATCATGGCCGCACACACCAGATCCATAGCATGCATGTCCCTGGAGGCCAAAATTGCCCCTATGGGACGAGGCTTTCCTGCCGTTGGACCATTCCCCTCCATCCCCACGACAGCGTCCACCAGGGATAATACAGGCTTAAAATATGTATCCAGATCCAGAATCATATCCGAGAACTGATTGATATCGGGAAAACGGTAGTGGTACTGGGGCTTTGTAACACCGGGAATAACTCCAAACATGTTCTTAGCAGCGCAGGACATGCCCATCATTCCGTGGGATTTCAGCTTGGCAAAGTTGATTATGGCATCGCACTGGTCCAACCAGGATGTGTATTGAAAGCTCTTGGCAATAGTCGCCTCCGGATAGGAACCATCTGCAACGCCAAAGTTCCTGTTGAGTTTTGCACCCATCTTTTCTGCCACATTCATTCCACAGACGCTGTAAATATGATTCAGTGCCACCTCGTTATATAGACCTCCCGGGCTGTCACCCAGGATAACCTCTGCCCCCTTCTCCCGGAGCATTTCCACCAGGCGACACACCAGTTCCGGATGCGTAGTGGCGGCCCTTTCAGGCTTGGCAGCGGCAACCAAATTCAGCTTGATGCCCACCCGCATACCGGGCTTAACAAAATCCAGCCCGTCAATGGACTGGATAGCTGCCCTCATGGCTCTGGATGTTTCTGAGACACTGTAGTCGCAGCACCTCTCTATTGCAACTGTGGAATTCATATCTATATCCTCTGTCAATTGACCTTAATTTGCTCCAACACGCGGCCCACCTTATCGTGAATTACCAGATCGGCCCTTCTGTCCATGGGAGTAGCATCTCTGTTAATAAGCACCAGATTGTCTCCGCCAAAGTATTCGACCAAGCCTGCAGCCGGGTATACCGTAAGGGATGTACCTGCAATAATCAGCGTATCTGCAGAAGCGATGGCCGAAATGGCCCCCTCCAAAACATCTCCCCTTAGGGACTCCCCATACAACACCACATCGGGCTTAATCAAACCTCCGCAGCTACAGTGGGGCACCGTGTCCTGTTGCTCCAGACATTCTATACCATAGTGTCGGCGGCACCTGAGGCATGTGTATGCAGAAGTGGTACCGTGGAGTTCGTATACCTGTCTACTGCCAGCCCTGTAGTGCAGGTCGTCAATGTTTTGAGTAACTACTGCCTGCAACTTGCCTGCTCTCTCCAGTTCTGCCAGCTTCAGATGAGCCACATTCGGCTCAATACCTGGCACTATTAACTTGTCTCTATAAAATCTGTAGAACTCCTGGGGGTTGGACATGAAGAAGTCGTGGCTTAGTATCATTTCGGGTGGATACTTGTACTGCATATTGTACAGGCCGTCGGTGCTGCGAAAATCCGGTATACCGCTCTCTGTGGACACACCTGCTCCTCCGAAGAATACTATTCTCCGGGAACTATCGATTATATCCTGCAATTTAACGATACTCTCCATGTTCTCTCCAAATAGTGTTATCTCTTGAGTTCCTGTTCCCGCAATTTGTAGTCCGGCATAACCTTAGCAATCTCAGCATAGAATGCCGGGCCGTGATTTTTATGACGTATGTGCGCCAATTCGTGTACAACTACATAATCTATTGCCCTGGGGGAATACTCCAGGAGCCTGTAGGAAAAACATAGGCTGTTTTTGGAACTGCAGCTGCCAAATCTCTTGTCAGCTCCGGTTATCTTAATGCCGTTGGGATGCACGCCCATGAGAGCCGCATAGTACTCCACTCGCGGTTTGATTATCTCCGCAACCTGCCTGGCCATGTTTTTCTTATTCTCGTCAGTAGCTGGCGGATGCTTCTGTTCCCTTTCCATTACCATACGGATATGCTTCTCCGCCCATTTGCGATGCTTCAAAACAAAAGACTCTATCTCATCCGGGCTCATGGTCATAGGTGCTCTGACAATAATCCTGCCTCCTGCACCAACTTCCACGCTGACACTGCGCCTGGAGGAGCGTTTTACCGTATATTCCATCGATTAGTAAGAATAGTTGTAGTTATATATGTCCCAGACATCTCCGTACAGTGGCTCAAAGTTGCCACCACCGTCGGAGCCGTATAGATTAACATCGTAGTCGATTTCTCCACTCTCCTACTTGAGGTGGCCCTCTGTATAGTAGGCTCCTGCAGTAGTTATCCAGCAATCGTAGGCCTTGTCGGACAACAGATAGGAGGTCACACCATCTGCTGTGAAGTACAGCTTGCCCTTGAATGCCTTCTCGTCATACTCCAGCATATACATAGCTCCGTTTTTGGGAGTAGTGGTCACATATCCGCAGTTCTTTGCCAATGAACGGATACCGCCGTCGCCAAAGCACCTGAGTTAGTTCTCCGCGGTCAGGAAGTAGGCCGCCTTTCCGTTTGGGGTAATATAGACAGATGCAACTCCGCTCTCAATATAGGTGGAGCTCTTGAATTTTCCTGTGGTACGATAGAGGTTGCCACCTGCGACATAGTACATGGTCTTGCCGTTATCGCTCATAGACACTCCCTGAACATCCCTGTCTATGTTGCGGATATTGAAGTTGTTGTCCACATAGTTAAGATCCGTCTCTCCGTCGATGTATACACATCCCGCAAAATCCTTAACTCCATCTACAAACACATAGTAGGACTTGGAAGTAGTAACATTGTACGAGACCGGCGTAGTGTCTGGCAGGACAATCTGGGTTGCGTTAAACCCTATCCTATAGGGTTCACCACTCTTTTTAACTACATATGTCACCTTATTTGCATCGTAGAACATAATCTGGTCATGGTTAATATTGGTATGCACTGCATTTTCGCCCAAAACCATATAGCTGTTCAGCACATTGCCATCTCTGTCATAGCACCAGAGGCGCTCAGAGCTGTCAAGACAATAAATTATGGACCCGTCGTTGTTGATGGACAGTGGATACATGCCAGCTGCAATGGATACGGACTTGCGGGAGGATGTGTCGTAGAGCTTCATAACACCGGTGCTGTCTGTTGCCTCTACATACAGCAATAGCTTGCCATTGGGAGATATAGCAAAGTTCACTCCGCTGCCGTTGTCGTTAATATCTCTTACAGACACTCCATTAAACAGCTGAACCTTACCTGCATTAGACACCCAGGCAATGGTACTGCCATCGTCGCTCAGGACAAAATTGGTGATGTCATCGGAAATTGCCTTCTGTCCCTCGTGATTGAAATAGTACAAAACGCCATTGGAGGTGTTATATGCCACAATAGCATCACCTGTCAGACACACGTCGTACAACTTAATATAGTCCGCAACGTAGCAATCGTCATCCCACATTACCTCGTTGTTGTACATCATAATGGTCTCGTCATAGGCATGGTCATACAGAAGTGTGATGGTATTGTTTCTCTGGATATATTTTGATCCTGTTGACAGTACTACCGTCAGCACAGTCGCAGTCACCAGTACTACAGCCACTACTATATATGCAATAATCGGAATCTTACGCAACTTGTCTCTAAGCATAAATCGCCCTCCTAGTCTTACTATTATTGTTTAGAGCAGGAGGCTTTGTCAAGAAAACCGGCCGTGCAAATATCATTGCAAATAATGCTTGTCTATCACCATATTCCGACAGAAAAAATAGCTAAACCTCCTGTATATTTCCATACAGGAGGTTTTTATGAAGGATAATACTTGTATCAAATGTCTGTACGGCAGGACCATTCCCGTAACCACCGATCTGCTGTGCAAGTTTAGCGGTGTGGTGTCATACGACTACGGTTGCCGCAGGTTTATGTTGTCACCCTGTGCAGACAGACAGCTCAAATACTGCCGCTGCGACTCCTGCGATTACTTTGTCTGCTCCGGTGAATCCGGTTCCTCCGGGGAATGTCGCCTGTTTGGCATACGGGGAATGGATGGCTGCAAACACAAGGGCTGTGGACGATATAGGTCCAGATATCAAAGTCGCTGAGCTCTGCCATCAAAACTAAAGGATTATACAAATCAAGCCGGCGCTGCCCTCATTTATTATAGTCTCCAAAGTTTCCTGGAGCTTCTCTCTGGAATTGGCAGGCAGATTTACCATCTTGCCGCTAAAACCTTCCTGAACCAGTTCAAACAACGACTTCCCAAAAATATTGGACTGCCATAGGGTTTCCGAATCACTTTCGTACTTGCTGAGCAGGGTGGTCACGAGCTCCTCAGACTGTCTTTCTGTGCCAACTAAGGGAGCAATCTCTGCCTCAACATCGCATCTGATCATATGTATTGAGGGGGCTGTAGCCTTGATATTTACACCGTACTTGCCGCCCTGTTTGATCAACCTGGGCTCCTCCAGCTTCATTTCCGAGGCCAGAGGCTCCACTATGCCATAGCCCTCAGTCCTTGCTTGATAGAGGGCATACTCCAGTCTGTCGTACTCCTTTTTAATAGCAGCAAGCTTACGGAGAGTCTCAAACAGGTCGCTTTCATCTGCAATATTAAATCCTGTAACCTGTCGAATAACGTCGTAAAGCGCGTTGGCATAGGGCTGCACAGTGACGGTAATAGTGCCGTTGCCCGGTTCCAAACTGTCGATAAACACGTTTTCAATGCTGTCGCACTGGGCCATTTCCCCAACGGCTCCTTCCAGACTAACAAATCTGTCCGCCTTGCTAAAGGCATCAATAATGCTCTTATAGATATCCATTTTGAGGTGGTGTTCCTCATCCAATCCGTTAATCCACATGGGGAAGTTAACCTTTACCTCCTTGATGGGGAACTCGTAGAGAACTCTCTCCAACATAGCATCTATATCGCCAGACTCCATTGCAGCACAGTTACAGGCGAGCACAGTTACGTCGTAGCGGCTTTCCAGGTTTTTCTTAATGCGCTGTGCCTCCAGGCTGTCCGGCATATCTGTGTTAAGCACTACGATAAAGGGCTTGCCTGTTTCCTTCATCTCCCTGATAACCCTCTCCTCTGCCTCCAGATAGGCCTCTCTGGGAAACTCAGTAACTGATCCATCTGTAGTTACAACCAGGCCAATTGTGGAATGATCGCAGATTACCTTGCGGGTACCTATTTCTGCGGCCGTCTCAAAAGGCATTCTCTCCTCGGACCAAGGGGTGGAAACCATCCTGGGTTCGTCATTTTCAGTGGTACCCAAAGCGCCCCTTACCATGTATCCTACACAATCAACCATTCTGACGCGAAGGTTCATATTTTCTCCAACGGTGATTTGCACTGCCTCGTTTGGAATAAACTTAGGTTCTGCAGTCATAACCGTTCTACCGCCGGCACTTTGTGGCAGCTCGTCGTGGGTACGCTGAGCAACCCAGGGGTCCCTAATGTTTGGGAGCACCACTAACTCCATGAATCTCTTGATAAAGGTGGATTTTCCGGTCCTCACCGGCCCGACCACGCCGATATATATATCGCCACCTGTGCGTTCAGCCAATTCGCTGTATATGTTTTCTGTCGCCGATATAGCCATTGCTTATCTCCACATTTGATGCCTGTGACAATGTATGGACAGACATAAAAAAATATGACAACTATTATTCAATAGCTGTCATATAATCCTCAATTTGTGAAGTTGTCAGTCGCTGAACAGCGCTCCCTCATTTACGCTCTTGCTCTCCTCCACCACAACGTACTTCTCCATAGTACACCAGGCAGTGAAGTTCATCAGGTAACTGCAGAATGCAGGACCCAGCAACAACATAAACATAACCACAAATACATCATTAAGCCAGCAAAGTCCGTATCCTACAAGTCCGACTGCTACCAAGGTCAACAGGTTTGGGAAAAACCGGAGCATGGACAGAGCGAAGGAGTTGCGGATAATGGTCCTGAGTTTAAAGTCAAAGGTTACAATCTGGGGGTAGATGTACATGTTCATCATCAGGAACACTACGAACACAATAGCCAGAACTACTCCACCCATGCTGGACAAAAATCCGTTGAAGTTGTCGTAAGAGAAGTAGAACCAGAAGCAGATGGAAAACATCATACAGGCTGCCAGGTTTATAAATGTCATAGGCAAGGTCTGCTTCCAATTGCGCTTAAAGGCATCCCAGAAGTCCGACCACACGAAGATATGGGAATCTCTGGCAGCATTGCGGGTGTTGTAACACATACCCGAATATGCACAGCCAAAGGTAAGTACAGGCAGAAGAACTGTCATAATAGTCAGATATCTGAATACGGTGGTAATCTGAATGGATCGTGTGAGCTTGGCCAGCTCCTCTTCGTTCATCTCCTTGGCAGCTTCCTCATACCATCCCTCAGTATTTCTATCAATATTGGCATAATATATGAATAAGTCGCTGATATCCTCATCTGTTGCTGTAGACACCAGAGTAGGCAGCACAAAGCCTACCATAAACATCAACACAACTGAGGCAACCAACATATATACCAGGTTTGTAAGCAGTATCTTGGAGTAGCTGCGACCAAAATGCTGGAAAATACGTATGTACCAAGGGCGCTTAGGTTCGTTAGCATTAACTCCCCTGCCCTCTTTAGTAAAATCAAAAAGTCCAAAAATACCAGCCATCTGTAATATGTGCCCTTTCGATAAATTGCCCATTAAAACACAGGCTTATATATTTTAACACAGGATAAGTAAATTCGCTATTAACAAACTATCAAAACAATGTTTTTACCTTATTCGCCACACTTTTCCAAGGCATAAATTTATGTGTTGACAAACTTCTTTACGATGGTATAATTGCAAATGCGCTACGGACTTTGATTCGTTGCCACGTGCGATTGTGGTGGAATTGGCAGACACGTGCGTTTAAGGGGCGCATGGGAGACCGTGCGGGTTCAAGTCCCGCCGATCGCACCAACAGCAGTCGAGATATCTCCGCTGCTGTTTTTTTATTCATCAATTTTGGAGGCACGAAATGCTAGGTGTAATTATCAATACTGCCGCAGTTCTACTTGGTGGCCTGGGAGGGGTTATTTTCCGCAGGAGTATTTCCGAGAGGATCTCCTCTGCTGCCCTCAAAAGTGTAGGCCTGGCAGTACTGATTATCGGCACACTGGGGGCAATCAATTCCGGCAATACCCTCTCCCAGGCATTTCCCAACGACAAGGGTCAGAGTTCTATTATTCTGGTGTTATCCCTGTTTCTTGGCACTGTCATCGGCACACTAATTGATATGGATGACAAGATTAACCGCCTGGACGCCAAACTCAATCAGGTTTTTAACGCAAAGGCTCAGGGAGACAACATACCGGCCGCATTTTTCTCTGCCTCTCTCCTGTTTTGCGTAGGTGCAATGAGCATTCTGGGCTCCATCTCCGCAGGCCTTTATGGAGACAACAATATTCTGATCGTCAAGGCTATTATAGACTTTGTGGCAGCTCTGGTGCTGGCATCATCAGTGGGTGTGGGCGTTGCATTTGCCAGCTTCTCTGTGCTGGTCTATCAAGGTGGTATAGCTCTGCTTTCCCAATTCATCGCACCTTTTGTGACTACCGAGATGATTTATTCACTCTCATTCGTAGGAAACACTCTAATCATGGCATTGGCCCTTAACATGCTGGGTATTACTAAATTTAAATTAGCCAACATGCTGCCCAGTGTATTCCTGCCTATATTATTCTGTCTGATTATTTCCTGGGTGCCGATATTTCAGTGAGTGAGAATGGAGCTTTTCGGATGAACGGATTAGATTTATCACATAGATTTATAAAAGAGCATGTCCGTCCCGGACATACCTGCATAGATGCTACTGCAGGTCGTGGCAAGGACACCTTAATGCTGTGTCAGCTTGTTGGCCACAGTGGTCACGTTATCGCCATGGACATTCAGGAAGATGCCCTGCGCCAGACACGCCAGTTGCTGGAGGAACAGGGCTGGAGCCACGTGGCAGAGCTGCATCTGGACAGCCACAGCAATATGTACCGGTATACGGAGCCCGAGTCGGTTAACTGTATTGTATTTAACTTTGGCTGGCTCCCCGGCGGAGACCACAACATATTTACACGCAAAGAGACCAGTATTGCGGCCATACAGCAAGGTCTGAATTTGCTTAAGCCCGGCGGCATTATGAGCCTGACTGTGTACTACGGACGCAACAACGGCTACGAGGAGCGAGATGCTATATTGGAGTTTCTGCGCACTGTGGATGACACAAAGTACACCATTATGGTTGTGGACTTTCCTAACCGGAAAAAGGACCCTCCTTTCCCTGTTTTTATCATCAAGGACTAGGATGTCTTGTTTGATTTTTTACCTGTGAAAGCATATAATATTTGCGTATATTTCAACATAGGAGGCCCTTATGATGACATATAAGATGAACATTGCCGGCTTGGACAGAGCGCTGCCCCTGTGCAGAGTCACAGACGACCTTTATATCGGCGCATTTGTTATTTTTGGCGATGCAGAGCTGACAACAGCCTGCGCTACTGAGCTGCTCAAGAGAGTTCCCGAGTACGACTATTTGATTACTGCCGAGGCCAAGGGTATTCCCCTGGCACACGAGATGGCACGTATCAATGGAGATTCCAAGTATTTTGTGGCACGCAAGGCCCCCAAGCTCTACATGAGCAATATTTTCGAGGTAGACGTTACATCTATCACTACAGATTTTAAGCAAAAGCTCTACTTGGATGGCGCGGATGCTGATCTGATTAAGGGCAAGCGCATCCTGCTGGTGGACGATGTAATTTCCACTGGCGAGTCCCTGTTAGCTCTCGAGAAGCTGATCACCGCTGCCGGCGGGCAGATCTGTGGCAAGGCTGCTATTTTGGCCGAGGGAGATGCCCAGGATCGCCCTGATTTGATCTATTTGGAGAAGCTTCCTCTGTTTAACTCCGACGGCTCCGTCAAGTAGTTCATTACACATTCCGATTGCCACCGCCTTGCTCTGAGCAGGGCGGTTTTGTATAAAGTTTCCCTAGGAATCCACCGATTATTTTACCTATGAAGATTACCGTTCTAGCTGAAAACACATGCCTCAGGACTGATTTACAGGCCGAACATGGCCTTAGTCTGCTGATCGAGACTCAGGGGCTTACTATACTGTTCGATATGGGACAGACAGATTTATTTGTCCGCAACGCAGAACGTCTGAATATAGAGTTGTCAAAGGTTGACTTTGCAGTAGTCTCCCATGGCCACTACGACCATGGTGGTGGGTTTCATGCATTCCGCCGTCTCAACCCTACTGCTCCTGTATACATAAGGCCCCAGGCCTTTGAACCATACTACAACCGCTCCGGCAAATACATTGGCCTGGACACATCTATCTTCCAGGACCCAGGCCTTGTCCTCTGCCATGATGGCTTCTCCCCTGTCGAGAACATTACCCTGTGCTCCTGCGATGCCCGGGATATAGGCGCCTCTGGCCTATGGCGCCGCGATGGAGAATCCATGGTTCCCGACGATTTTCGACACGAGCAGTACATGTTAATTTATGAAAAAGAACGCCGCATACTGGTGAGCGGGTGCTCCCACAGGGGCATTCTCAATATTGTCTCACACTTCCAGCCAGATGTACTGGTAGGAGGCTTTCACCTATCCCATATCCAGCCGGGACAAGAGCTTAGCTGCCTTTCCTCACAGCTCAACAACTTCTCCACGGAGTACTACACATGTCACTGCACCGGACTTCCTCAATATCAACACATGGTTAAGCACATGGACCGCCTGCACTACTTGTCCACAGGTCAGACCATTACTATATAACCTCACTCAGCTATTGCAGGCTTTTCAGCAGGCCCTCGGCCATTTAACACCGGTTGGACAGAGCTTCTCTTCCTAAGAGAAATCAGGGCCGAAATGGGTATTACTCCATAGGTGACTGCCATATTTACCACAGGTATTACAACATCTGAGGCAACGGACAGCTCAGAGGCAGATTCCGCCACCAGTACTGATGATGCCATAACCGCTCCCGCCGCAAATACCGCAGTCCACCTGATTGACCTGGTACCCAATATGTTCCTAATATTACTTACACAGATGCTGAGCAGTCCTCCCAGATAGATTACGTCCGTCAACACCCACAGAGATATCACCAGGGATTCCATCCTCTCCAATACCCCAAACACATTTAGGGTACGAATCATAGAGAAAAAGGGATCGTGTAACACCTCCGTCAGCTCAGGGCTAATTACCCCTACTGTAGTCACCGTAACCATCAGAGCTATTCCCAGGGCCATGGATATCCTGCCCATCTTTCCCCACAGAGACATCTTTCTGTGCCCCTCAGTTTGAAAATATAGAAAGTATACCCAGGGAGACATTACACTGATTACAGGCACAGTTCCCTTGAGGTATGACATACCCTCGGAGATATCCAGAGGCATCAGGTTATCCACTGACATGTCCACCAGGGCAAAAACTGTCACCAAAATCAGTACCGGTATCAGGATATACCAGACCACCTGTCCCATGTATGCCAATGTCCTCTCCCTGCCAACTGCTACCATTATTATCAGCAGCAACAGGATTATGGTAAAGAACATGGTGTCACCCTGCTTAAATATGGTACTAATGAGCCTCTCGCTGCTGGTGCGAATAACCATTCCGCTATATATCAGGAGCCAAAGGGTCATCAGCATGTTGACTATGTTCCCTCCAACCTGTCCGTAAGCGTCACAGAACATATTTCCCAGAGTCCGTTCCCTATTTTTTCCACTTATTACGTAATGGGCAAATATCACCATAAGCAGCGTAGGGATGGCAGCCAGCAGCACTGATATCCACGCCCCCCTGCCTGCAGCAGCGGTATTAAGTCTGGGCAACAGTCGGATCATAGGAGAAAACAGACATGTTGTCATAAGCACCACCAATTGGCGGTTATTCATCTTGCCTCTTGTCATTGTTCTGCCCCCTCTCCAATGGCGTAGGTTCTGTTGAGAGTGGCATTGACTATCAGCTGATAGGATATGTTATTGTAGTCCATAGTCTCCTTTTTCCCCGTCAAGAGATATGCCCGTTGGCCCAGTCCGCATATGTCCAGTCCCAGATCGTAGGACTTCTGTATCAAATCACTTACGGAGTTGTATATTCTCCTGTAAACTGCATCCTCTATCTGTTTGAGGCCCTCCCGATCCAGCATCTCCTGGTCCTTGTGCAATTCGTCCAGGCCGCACTGCATGCTGATCTCTATCTTGAGCATCCACTTGTCATCCTGCCATAGGATGGAATACTCCACATTTGTCTCGGAGATATCAACTCCCACGCCCTTATCGTCATCTCCGGTTATAACCTCGGAAAAATTCTTTAACCGGCCCTCCAGTAGTGCCAAGAGCCGCATTTCGTCTTTATTCAGGTGTATTGGATCTCCCTTTTCAGGCAGTACTGCCAGTCCCTTTGGCACTACCTTGCCCTCCTCCACAGCAAACTCGCTGGTCATCGCAAATCCGTTTCTTAGAAGGCTACTGATTACATCGATAAGGGTATAGCGGTACATAACTGAGGTTTCGAGCCCTTTGGCCGCCATGGAATCGAGTATTTCCGACAAGTTCTTGCCCTCCTCCACATCCTGCATGGTTTTTCCTGCAGAGCCGTCGACATAGTAGATTGCTGCGTTCAGTCCTATATCAGGCATGCGTATGCAATAGTCCAGAACATCGGATATTTTAGAACTGGCTGCCGTATCAGAAAGCACTATATACTTTACATGGCCAAAATGCAGGTATGCTGTGCCTGCCTCCGTCTGCATATTGGCTATGGCTTTGTTCATGGCTTCTCCGGACCCCTTGTATATTGCAGGTTTTTCGTTTGACATCTGGCTTCCCAAGGCCGTTATGGTCACCATGTCCTCTTGATGGTCGATGCTTATTACCTGAATCAGATCGATTGTTTCCAATTCGTGGTAGTCGTCATATATTCCCCCAAACACCAGCAGGGCAATCATCAGGCAAACTACGCAAAATCCTCTGAATGCCTTGGTAGATGTGCTAACATTCCTGGATTGCATTATTCCTGATTCCTCCTGTCTCTTGGCTTTAGGAACTCCTCACGCCATTTGCTCCTGGCCAAGGGCTTGCGAAACAGTGCATCACCCACCTGAGAACTTGTTCCGTTACAGAAAGGTGTCATATACGCTACTCCAAAGCTCTCCAGAGAGCATAAGTGATAGATCAGCACCGCCATACCCACTCCCAGGCCGAACATTCCACCGATAAGTGCACATATAACCAGCAAAAATCTGGCTATTCGCACAGCATATGCAAAGTCTTGATTTGGCATTGTATATCCCGCAATACCTGCAAGTGCCACCACAATTACTACAATTGGCGACATTACATTTGCAGAAACCGCAGACTCTCCCACAATCAGAGCTCCAATAATGCCTATAGTTTCACCTACGGGATTGGGTAGTCGTAGTCCCGATTCCTGTAGCAATTCAAAGGCAATCATCATGCCCAGAACCTCTAAAACCGTGGTTATAGGTACGTTTTCCTTGCTCTCAATTATGGTTATCATGAGCTGGGTTGGGATCATCTGCTGCTGATACATGGATATGGCCACATACAGGGCTGGCAGGAATAGGGATATTACCAATGCCATGTATCGGATAATGGTAAGAGCAGAAGAAACCAAATAATGGTTGGAATTATCCTCAGGGACTTTAAAAAACTGACCAAAGGTGCCGGGTATCAGGAATCCCATAGGTATGCCGTCCACCAATATACCAACCCTGCCCTCCAGCAGGTTCATGGCAAATTTGTCGGAACGCTCAGTAGCCATCAGCTGTGGAAACGGCGTCTTAGGGTTGTCTACAATATATTCCTCCAGATTTCCAGAGGTAATCATACCGTCTATATTTATTTTGCTTATGCGGTTTACTACAGATCTGATCATCTCCCGGTTTGTCAGGCCAGCAATGTACACCACATCCACTATGGTCCTGCTGCGAGCTCCGCAAAGGTGTCTCTCAATCTTTAAATTTGGCGTACGAAGCTTTCGTCGTACAAGCATGGTGTTTATTCGAATATTCTCGACAAAGGCGTCCTTTGCCCCTTTTACAGTCTTCTCATTGTGAGGCTCTGTTATGTTCCTGTGCTCCTCACTCTTGACCTCAAAAGAAATTGCCTTCTCCAGACTGTCGAATACCAGGGCACATTTCTCTGCAGTAAGATGTGTAGCCAACTCCGTCAGACTGGCAACCTCATTTACCGTGGCGATGTAGGTGCCGCCGTGAAGCAACTTATCGTATATTGTCTGATCCGTATCCTTGTGGGACAGATCCATTACCCTCAATGCGCGAATAATTCCTTCCCCTACTTGGGTACCATTTACCAGGCCGTCTATATAACATAGAGTAACCTTTCGATCGGGATTCCCACCAATATATATCTCCCTACTCTCGTAATCCTCGCAATTTTGAAAGAACTGGGCCAACTTTGCGCTGCTAATTTCCATACGTTTCCCCGAAAGAAAAAAATCGATGGAGCATACACTCCATCGATATTCTTTCACAAGTATGTGTAATTATTCGAAAACAGTCCTTATACTTGGCAAATGCTGTCGATCAGGTCATTCATGTTGTATCTGCCAGCTGTCTTACCGGCCATAAACTCTGCGGCTCTCAGTGCGCCAACGGCAAAAACCTCTCTGGAGGTAGCTCTGTGAGTCAGAGACACAATCTCGTCACGGCCCGCAAACAGCACCTCGTGCTCGCCTACAATATTGCCTCCTCTGATAGAAGAAATGCCAATCTCATGGGGATCCCTGCGCTCCCTGCGACTCTGTCTGTCGTAGACGTAGGTATCCTTGGTCTGCAAAGTCTCATTGATGGCATCTGCCAATGCCAATGCAGTTCCGCTTGGGGCGTCCAACTTTTGATTATGGTGGCGCTCTACAATCTCGATGTCAAAGGAACCCTCTAACATGGCAGCGGCCATCTTGGATAGGCGGATCAACAGATTCACGCCCAGGGACATATTTGCGGAGGTGAAAACAGCCACTGTTTTGGACAGATCCTCCAGTGCATCCAATCTATCCTGATCCAGACCTGTGGTGGCCATAACCAAGGGAATACCCAATCTCCTGCACATATCTACTACGTTGAGGGTTACAGATGGATTAGAAAAATCAATAACGCAATCCGCCTCTATGTCACACTGATCCGGTGTATCAAACACGGGGAAGTCACAATCCACCTTGTACAGGTCTACGCCTGCCACAATTTTTACTGCATCTCCCGCCTTGGCTGCATCGGCAATAGCGCGCCCCATTCTGCCACTAGAGCCTACTAAAATCACTCTTACCATGGCAATTACCTCACAACCTTAAGTCCAAAGTCCTGCATCTCCTTGCGAAGGAGCTCAACATGCTTAGGCTCCATATCAACCAGAGGCAATCTGCAACCACCTACATCCCATCCAAGAAGATTCATTCCCTCCTTGACAGGAATAGGGTTGGTCTCGCAGAACAGTGCCTTAACCAGGGGGGTGCAGCGGAGCTGCATCTCTGTGGCAAGAGGCAGGTTGCCCTCAAGACTGGCCATCATCATATCATGTGTGAATTTGGGAGCAATGTTAGCAATAACAGAAATAACACCCTTGGCTCCCAAAGCTACTGCTGCAACAGCAACTCCGTCCTCGCCGGAATAAACTGTGTATCCCTTGTTTGCTCCACAGAGAACCTCGGGAATCTGTGTTACAGAGCACTCCTTAACGCCGGCAATGCCGGGAATCTCGGACAGTGCAATCTGGGTCTCCGGAGATATATTCATGCCTGTTCTGGAGGGAACGTTGTACATGATTACGGGAATATCTGCTGCGGCAGCGATGGCCTTAAAGTGCTCAAAGAGACCTCTCTGTGTGGTCTTGTTGTAATAGGGAGTTACGCTGAGTACAGCATCTGCGCCCAAATCCTTGGCAAACTGGGTAAGTTCCACGGAACGTCTGGTCTCGTTGCTGCCTGCGTTGGCAATAACGGGAACTCTGTTTGCCACCTTCTTGACGGCGTACTCGATGGCTGCCATATGCTCATCACAGAACATAGTTGAGGACTCGCCTGTAGTACCTGCAATAAGAATAGCGTCGGTCTTGTTGGCAATCTGGTCCTCAATAAGCTGGCCCATTTTGTCAAAGTCTACTCCCCAAACGCCCTTGTGATCTGTAAATGGGGTAACCAAAGCTACTGCTGATCCTTCGAAAACTCTTGTGTTATACATATTTGACTCTCCTTCTCGCTGAATCAGCGGTTAGATAAATGTTCAATGCGCTCGTCAAGCTGTGCAAGGACCTCAGTGAACTTGGATACCTTTTCCTTTTCCTGCTCGATAAGCTGTGCAGGGGCCTTGGCTACAAATCCGGGATTGTTCAACTTGCCTGTAGCTCTCTGGAGTTCTCCTGCGGCGGCGTCTCTCTCCTTCTTGAGCCTCTGAATCTCCTTGGAAATGTCGATCAGCTGATCCAGGGGAATGTATACCTGACATCCGTCGCAGATAACAGAAACTGCGTCTCCGGGGATACCCTCCTTGTCTGCCTGTACAATAACTGCAGATGCTCCGGCCAATCTCTCAAAATATCCGGTGCCGCTCTTAATGGAGTCTCTTACCTGCTGAGAGTCAGCAACAAAAATCATGTTAGCCTTAGTAGAATTAGGCACGCCCATCTCTGCGCGAATGTTGCGGATGCCGCGAATTGCTGTCATAACCAACTCCATGCGGTCAGCCTCCTCAGGGAACTGCTCCTCAGCATTCACCTGGGGCCAATCAGAAATCACGATACTCTCATCGGGCTGAACCAGTCCCATGTAAATCTCCTCAGTGATGAAGGGCATGAAGGGATGCAGCAGCTTCATGGATGTAGATAGAACCTTGTTAAGCACATAGAGGGTCTCGGTCTTGCCTGGTCTGTCTCCGTAAAGTGCAGGCTTAGCCAACTCGATGTACCAGTCACAGAACAGATCCCATACGAAATCATATACCTTCTGCAGTGCAACGCCGAACTCAAACTTGTCCATGTTAGAGTTGATTTCCTCCACCAGGTTATTAAGTCCGTTGAGAATCCACTTGTCCGCATCGGTAAAGTTGTCAGGGTTCAAGTTGTCAAAGCTCTGATTCTCCTCGAAATTACCTACAGTAAACCTATATGCATTCCATATCTTGTTGCAGAAGTTTCTGGCGGCTTCTACCTTCTCGTCTGTAAATCTCAGGTCGTTGCCTGCTGCGTTGCCGATAACCAAGGCAAATCTCAGGGCGTCTGTGCCGTACTTGTCGATAATGTCCAAGGGGTCTATGCCGTTGCCCAGCGACTTGGACATCTTGCGACCCTGTGCATCTCTGACAAGTCCATGGATCATGACGTACTTGAAGGGTTCCTGTCCCATCTGCTCGCAGGAGGAGAAAATCATCCTGGCTACCCAGAAGAATATAATGTCATAACCTGTTACCAGGACATCTGTGGGGAAGAAATACTTGAGCTCATCGGTTTCCGCAGGCCATCCCATTGTGGAGAAAGGCCAGAGTGCAGAAGAAAACCAGGTGTCCAGAGTGTCGGGATCCTGATCCAGATGCGTACTGCCGCACTTGGGGCAAACTGTAGGTGCATCCTTGGAAACCACAATTTCTCCGCAATCTGCACAGTAGTATGCAGGAATGCGGTGTCCCCACCAGAGCTGTCTGGATATACACCAGTCCTGAATATTCTCCATCCAGTTGAAGTAGATCTTGGAGAATCTGTCGGGAACGAACTTGGTCTTACCTGTTCTTACAACATCGATAGCAGGCTCTGCCAAAGGCTTCATCTTAACGTACCACTGGGTGGAAACCACGGGCTCAACTGTGGTGCCGCAGCGCTGGCATGTACCTACGTTGTGGGTGTAGGGCTGAACCTTCTCCAGGTTTCCCTGAGCCTCAAAATCAGCCACGATAGCCTTGCGAGCCTCGTATCTGTCCATGCCGGCGTATTTGCCTGTATCAGGAGTCATCTTGCCTTGCTTATCAATAACGGTGATGATATCGAGATTGTGGCGCTTGCCAATCTCAAAGTCGTTGGGGTCGTGGGCAGGCGTAATCTTAACACAACCTGTACCGAAATCCTGCTCTACGTACTCATCTGCAATAACAGGGATGAGTCTGTCTGTAAGAGGCAGTCTCAACATCTTTCCGATAAGATGCTGGTATCTCTCGTCATTAGGGTTAACTGCTACAGCTGTATCACCCAGGCATGTCTCAGGTCTGGTGGTAGCCACAACCAAATATCCTGTGCCATCTGCATAGGGGTATCTCAGGTGCCAGAAGGATCCGGCCTGATCCTCGTACTCAACCTCAATATCCGAAATGGATGTACCGCACTTGGGACACCAGTTGGACATGCGCTCGCCTCTATAAATAAGGCCTTTGTCGTACAGGCGGCAGAATACCTCTGTAACTGCGTCGGACAATCCCTGGTCCATGGTAAATCGCTCTCTGTCCCAGTCGCAGGAGCTACCCATCTTCTTGAGCTGCTCAACAATGCGGCCGCCATATACACGGCGCCACTCCCATGCTCTCTCCAGGAACTCCTCTCTGGTCAAGTCGTCCTTGGAAATGCCCTCCTTGGCCATCTGATCCACGATCTTGGCCTCTGTAGCAATGCTGGCGTGGTCTGTGCCGGGCAGCCACAGTGTCTCATATCCGGACATTCTCTTCCATCTGACCAAAATATCCTGCATAGTACAGTCCAGGGCATGTCCTGTGTGGAGCTGTCCTGTAATGTTGGGTGGCGGCATTACGATAGAGAAAGGCTTCTTGTCCGGGTTGACCTCTGCGTGAAAATATCTGTTTGAAATCCATTTGTCGTACAGGCGTGACTCCACCTGCGCAGGATCATATGTTTTAGCTATCTCTCTCATACAACAATCTCCTAAAAGGGAATTATATTCTGCTGCCACACTAGGGCATTATTGGAGGATTATACTACATTCTTAGTAAAGTGAAAAGTGAAGAGTTAACTCTTAACTCTTCACTTTTTACTCTTATCTCTTCACTTTTTACTTTTTACTTTTTACCTTTTACTTCTCACTTCACTAATACGTTCTAAGCTTCTGTCCGCTTGGCAAGTCGTTGGTGACATACTTAGCCCATGTTTCGGGACATGTGACGGTGTTTGCATCGCCATCACTTACGAACCAATAGTGCTCAGGCTGATTCTCGAGCCACCACTCAAAGTCCATGCGTTCAGCATAGTATCCGGTAGAACGAATACGGGGTACAAATACCTTGAAGTTCACGCTGGTTGTAGCGTGGGATGGCTCTGCTCCTACCAGGAATATAGCCTTGTTCTCGTAGGTGATTCCCTCATATGTGCCGGAAATCAGCGCAGAAACATTGGCATCGTCGTATTCGCCGTAGGGCAATGCCAGTGAATTAAACTTGTACCCAGGCACATAAGACTCCATAACCTGCTGGTTCTTGCCTAGCTGATAGGAAATATCTGATGCCGACAGACCTCTGAGGGACCTATGACCATATGTGTGGTTGCCTATTTCCCATCCCAAATCGATCAGATAGTTGAGCCTCTGGCCAATGGTGCCTGCTCCCTCAAATACTCCTGAAG
>JAFVXO010000107.1 GCA_017501105.1 Clostridia bacterium
ATGATCGACAAGATCATCACAGCCATATACATCTTGGACAGGACAATCCCCTTGAATACATCCCTGAATGTACGGATTGGCTTGATATCCTCAGGCTCTGCCGTAGTCATATCATCACATACCGGAGGCTCCTGGTCTACAGGTTGCAGATCCAGCTTCTCTCCCTCCTCTGTCATAGGTGCCCCGCAACTCGAACAGAACAAGCCCTCTGCTTCATTGCCGCAATTAACGCATTTCCACATAATTTAGTCCTCCTTATTCTTCTTGGAACAAATTCCTGCATATGGGCAGCCACTACAGCTACCACAGGACCCGTTCTTACCTCCGGGGCGCCTGCGATTATATATAATCGCTCCTACCACCCACAGAACTAACAGTCCAACAATAATGTAGTCCAAAATATTCATAAAAGTCTTAACCTATCAAGGTACATAACAAGTATACACCGTAGGAAACCACCCACGCAATGGCACACTGCAGGAACGCTATGCCTATGGCCTTAGCTCCGGATCGCATTTCGCTCTTAACCGCGGCAATTGCAGCTATGCATGGGGTATACAGCAATGTGAATACCAGGAAGCTAATAGAAGACGGGACAGTAAATAGTCCGCTGGCAGCCAAAGCCGACGCCACATCTCCTGTAGCATTGACCAATATGCCGATGGTGCTGACCACTGCCTCCTTGGCGGAAAAACCGGCTATCAGGGAAGTTGCAATGCGCCAGTCTCCAAAGCCTAAGGGCTTAAATATAGGTGCTATAAATGTTCCTATGGCAGCAAGCATGCTCTGACTGCTATCTGTAACTGTATTTAGTCTGATGTCAAAGTTCTGCAGGAACCAGATAATTACTGTTGCCACAAAGATGATCGTAAAGGCCCTGTCGATGAAGTCCTTGGCCTTGTCCCACATAAGCCGAAGTACACTCTTGGGTGAAGGCATGCGGTAATTAGGCAACTCCATAATAAAGGGCATGGGCTTACCTCTGAAAGTCACCTTGAGAATCAGTGCTACCACCACGCCAACCAGAATGCCGGCCAAATACAGTCCCATCATAGCCAGGGCTCTGTGCCGGGGGAAAAATGCTGCAGCAAACACTGCATAAATCGGGATCTTGGCAGAACAACTCATATAAGGTGTCAGCAATATAGTCATAGTACGGTCTCTCTGGGAAGACAGAGTCCGGGTAGCCATAATCGCAGGCACTGTGCATCCGAAGCCAATGAGCATGGGCACCAGACTGCGTCCGGATAGTCCGATCTTTCGGAGAGGTCTGTCCATAACAAATGCAACTCTGGCCATGTAGCCCGTATCCTCCAATATAGACAGAAAGAAAAACAGTGTGACAATAATCGGCAGGAATGTAAGCACGCCGCCCACTCCCGCAAAGACGCCGTCAATAATCAAGCTATGTACTACGGGGTTGATGTTGTAACTTGTCAGAAGCCTGTCTGCCAGGTCGGTAATCCACTGGATGCCTATACCCATGAGCTCCTCAAGGGCAGCACCAATCACATCAAAGGACAGCCAGAACATGCACAACATGATCACCACAAACAGAGGTATGGCCAGATACTTGTTGGTTAAGATATTATCAATCTTGACGCTGCGACGATGTTCCTTGCTCTCATGACTCTTGACCACTGTACGACTGCATACCTCCTCAATGAAGGTATATCTCATCTCAGCAAGGGCAGCATTTCTGTCCATCCCCGTCTCGTCCTCCATTTCCTTGATGGAGTGTGCAATCATATGTAGCTCATTTTCGTTAAGACCCAGTCTGGCCTCAATCAGCTTGTCATCCTCTACCAACTTGGTGCCGGCAAATCTGGGAGAAATACCTGCCCGCTCCGCGTGATCCTCTACATGATGGGATACTGCATGTATACATCTGTGAACGGGGCCGTGTTTGCAGAAGTCTACCCTGGTAGGGCGGATACGATTCTCTACTACGTTTACCGCCATCTCTATCAGGTCGTCGATACCCTCGTTTCTGGCGGCGCTGATGGGAATTACAGGCACACCCAGCTCCTCGGACATAGCCTGTGCATTGACTGAACCGCCATTGCCCCGCACCTCATCCATCATGTTGAGAGCAACCACCATGGGCAACCCCATTTCGATGAGCTGCAGGGTAAGATACAGGTTTCGCTCGATATTTGTTGCGTCGATTATGTTAATGATACCATGGGGTTTTTCGTTGAGAATAAAGTCCCTGGTAACAATTTCCTCACTGGTATATGGACGAAGGGAATATATGCCCGGCAAATCCACCACCTGGCAGTTCTTCACATTACGAATGTGTCCCATCTTGCTGTCCACGGTGACTCCCGGAAAATTGCCAACATGCTGATTGGCTCCGGTCAATTGATTAAATAGTGTGGTTTTGCCACTGTTTTGATTACCTACTAGGGCGAAAATCATACTGTTTTTCCTCCCTGATGGTAAGTTACATCAATATTGGCAGCATCTTCCTTGCGAAGGGTCAGAACATACCCTCTAAGCCTTAGTTCCAGAGGGTCACCCATAGGTGCAATCTTGCTGAGCGTAATCTTGGTGCCGGGGATAATGCCCATATCCAACAGCCGGCATCTGAGCTCTCCCTCTCCGCGAACGGCGGTAACAGTGGTAGTAGAACCGATTGGCATCTTGTCCAAAGTCATTTGTCTGTATCCTTTCCGCAAGTTAGTCTTGTTTAACTATTTAGAGTCTACCTTGTTATCCTAGCAGTGTCAATGAACATTTTTGCCAAGTTTTGTCGCAGCATCAGAGGCTTTTATACAAAAACAAATAGTTCCCCGAGGTCAATACAAATCACTAATCTGGTATTTCTTAAGATTACTGCCCTCATAAATGAGGTGCAATTTAAAGTTGGTTCTACCCTGTCTGATCATCCCCAAAAATACCGAGTCTCCCTCCCACATGGGCAATTCCCCTAACTTATTCTCTGGGATCCAAGCCAATTCACCCTCGTCGCATTGGGCCATCTCTCCCGAGAAATCGTCACAAACGTATAGATACATAGTTTCAGGCGGGTAGGAGTCGGAATCAAAGAAAACCTCTCCACAGAAAACAAGCTCTCCTGCCACAAAACCTGTTTCCTCCAATATCTCCCGACGGATGCACATTTCCGGAGTCTCTCCCTCCTCAAAATGGCCACCAACTCCAAGCCATTTTCCGCTGTTTATATCTCCAATTTTGCCTGTACGATGCAGCATCAGGTAGTTGCCGTTGCGACGCAGATAGGCCAATGTTGTCCGCTCCATATTATTCCTCCCAGTGAATGTACCATGAGTATATTTCCTTTCATTATATCAGTGCAAGGGGGACCCCACTTTCCACAACAAAAATCAGATGCACGGAGATTAAAATAAGGCTTTTCTGTCCATAATTTGTATGCTAAAATTTACCTGTCGAAGGCATTTCGATGAATAATTTATGGAGGATACCGACATGGAGTTAAAGGGTTCAAGGACCGAAGCCAACCTGTGGGCTGCTTTCGCTGGCGAATCACAGGCACGTAACAAATATACTTATTTTGCATCTAAGGCCAAGAAGGACGGCTACGAGCAGATTGCAGCTCTCTTTAC
>JAFVXO010000108.1 GCA_017501105.1 Clostridia bacterium
ATCGGCCAGGATTCTCTGTTTCAGGCGCTCCATATTGGACCATTTCCTTTCAAAAATCTACTATATTATATAGAATATGACACTATTTTTTCAATCGTTTGATATCCTTTGTATCCTATTTGCGGGGGCGGGATCTGTATATCAGCAGACAACTGCTCACTATAGACAAAACTCCAAAAGCCACCAGAAGCCATTGAGTAAAACGGTTCTCCACAAACTGCATATAGGGGTTGAAGAAATTGATAATCACAAAGGTCAGAATCATGACCGAAATAACAATAATCAAGTGAGGCAATAACCACTCCAGAAAACTACCTACCCTCTTCATTTGCCAACCTCCTTGAAATAGATGCAGTCCGACAAATCTCTGGATCCGTTGGATACGGTATTGAATATCTCATCGTTGAATGTAAACATGGCTGATCCGCCGCCATCCAGGTTATATGCTGTCTGGCATCCGTAGCGCACGAACAAATCGGCAAACTGAGCCATGTCCAGACCCTTGGATACGTTGCTGCGTCCCTCTACCATCATGAAAATGTAGTGTCCCGGTTCCACAAACCCCATACCTGTACGGGGGTTTCTTGAGGTTGCCACATTGCCGTAGGATTTACTGAATGTATTGAGCGCCTCTCCTGAGGGACCCAGCAGACCGGGGCCAAAGCACCACACCTGATAGGGACTCAGGGAAAACAAATCAGGAGCAGTATAGCTGCCCTTGGCATATGTCTTAAGTGTGCCGTCATAGAACAGTGCACCTACATCCAGATTGTTTGGAATAGAGCGATAGAGATTTCCATTGCGTACTACCAATCCCGATGTCCTATAGCCGTAGTAGTCTCCGGTAATGGCCAGAATCGCTCCGTTATCCTTGTCCATATCCACAATGGACTCCGTATAGGCCGTGCCGTAGGAGCCATGGGCAAGGGCAGTATTAAAGCAGTTAATAGACGCAATATGTATGTCAATGACGTAGTATTTTACA
The DNA here is from genome assembly GCA_017501105.1 of Clostridia bacterium. Taxonomy (GTDB): domain Bacteria; phylum Bacillota; class Clostridia; order RGIG7378; family RGIG7378; genus RGIG7378. The sequence continues at coordinate 986 of JAFVXO010000108.1, forward strand.
GGCATGGCATCGATAGTCTCTGTCACCGTCTTAATATCGATAGCCAGTGTAGGACCGCTATAGCTGGTGTCTGTCTGTACTATTGTGTCTGTGAAGTAGTCCTTGAACTTATTAGTCCACTCATACACCACAGGTGTGGGGGTGGGAACTGCTGTGGGTGTCGGCGTAGGTGTAGGTGTCTCTCCAGGGCCTGGAGTGTATGCGGGTGCCGGGGTATTAGTTGGAGCCGGTGTGGCAGTTGGCACATAGGGTGTGGCAAAAGGGTTTTCCATATGAATCACATCCTCTGTGTCCACGTGGCTCTGGGGAATAACGTGATGGAAAAGAGCAAATACGCAGAGAGCAACACCTGCAATCAGCAGGTCGATAATCAATATTGCCCATATGGGTAGCTTTCTCTGGTACATACCTTGCCTCTTAAAAAAACATAACGTTATGTTACCACCCGTCGAAAAAAAGGTCAATGTGACTAAACATATCCCTCCGCAACATTTCATATAATTTAACAACCCGTCCAGGAGGTTAATATGCTTAGCATTCAAGGGTTAGATGTTTCATACGGTCCGGTTCCCGCGGTCAAGGCTCTGTCCCTTCAGGTAGACAGAGGCGAAATTGTCTCCCTGATAGGAGCCAACGGTGCAGGAAAATCCACGGTTCTCAGATCTGTATGCGGCCTTACTCCTGTGTCAGGCGGCAAAATTTACCTGAATCAACAAAATATAACCGGCATGGCCACAGAGAAAATAGCCAAACTGGGACTGGCAATGGTTCCCGAGGGCAGGCGCATCTTTCAGCAAATGACCGTAGAGGAAAATCTGTTGCTGGGAACTGCATCGTGGACAACAAGCAAGGCTGCTATTCAGCGAAATCTCTGCTCGGTGTACCACAGTTTCCCTAGATTGGCACAGAGGCGCAGGCAAATTGCAGGCACCTTGTCTGGCGGAGAGCAGCAGATGCTGGCCATAGGCCGGGCACTCATGTCTGTACCCCACACCATTCTTCTGGATGAGCCCTCCATGGGATTAGCCCCCATACTGGTGGAGGAAATCTTTCAACTGGTTAAGGCTCTGGGGACAGGTGGACTATCTGTGCTTCTGGTGGAACAAAATGCCAGCATGGCCCTATCCGTGTCCCACAGGGTTTACGTGCTGGAAAACGGAACCTGTGTCATGAGCGGAACACCTGACAAGATGATAGGAAACGACGCCCTGCGTGCCGCATATCTGGGTGGTGGAAAGCATGCCCTAAATTCACCCTGAAACCGTCAAAAACATATCAAAAAGTCCATTGTTTGAGCCTTGAAAAATTGTGCTTTAGTGTCTATTGATGTATAATAAAGTAGTATTTTGTGAAAGGAGATTCTCCATGAGCAACGCACTTGACCGCAGCAACGACAGACTGTCCATTTTATACATCATCAAGAGCTACGGAGAGCCGGTTTCCTATTCTCTCCTCATGAGTGCCATCCTTAACGGCCACTTTATGGAGTATATCGATTTCACCCAGCTCATCAGCGACCTGGAGGAGGAGGGGTATATCTTCCGATTCGGCGGCGACACTCAAGTCAAGCTTTCCCTTACCCCCAAGGGTGAGGATACCCTCTCCACCCTTGGAGACCTGATTTCACAATACGCCGTCAGATACGCCGATATTTTCTTGCCCTCATCCATGGGCCACGTATCGGCAGTTTCCACATCATACACTCCGGATGACGTAGGCAGATTTACCGTCAACCTCACCCTTTCCGAGGGCAACCACGACCTATTGGACATCAAGCTCCCCGCATACACTAAGAAAGACGCATTGGCCATATGCGACAGCTTTGAAAGGCATTCTGCAGATATTTACTCGGAGATTATTACTTCCCTGCTCAAGAACAGAGACTAGAGGCCCTCGTAGTCCGGTTCCACCGGTCTGTAACCGAGAGACGACAGACACATGGCTGCTGCAATGGCAGGCATGTGGAATACTTGCGTGTTGGGCCCAATGACTGTAAGAGCTACTGACATCAGAATCGTCAACATTACAACACGTGCCGGAGCAGAATCCAGGTAACCGTTCTTAAACGACATGAATATACCCCTGCCAATCATGTAGAGCATACCTACGTAGTAAAGCTGACAAATCAATTTAAATATGATGGGTGATCCATATATGCTGTCGTATATCGAGGCCAACATCTCATCGGCAGGCTTTGCAGAATAGGCCATCATGGCGTCTACAGAACTAGTCTCACTGCCCCACATGTTGGCGAACTTGCCCAACAAACCGGATGGATGCGTATATCCGGCAGTAAATACATTTGCGAGCGCCTGACTATCACCTGTGAGTCGAGCAATCAAATATCCTGCCCCCATAGCCACCGCCACAGATACAATGAGCGCTCCTATGGCGTAAATGGAATTGACTTTGTTGTGTATCCTGTTTCTCTTCTCAGAAGATCTGACAAAACAAGTGCAAGCCACCAAGGCCAGAGGAAATACCATACCCGCAAAGGAGAAAACTGTGTTGAATCCACAGGCAATTGCTAAAATTACAGAGCACACCACAGATGTTGCAACAGCAGCATTCCCCGGCTTGTAAAGAGCTATGGCGCCCATCAGCATTGCCAGCAGTGTCAGGAATACTATCAGGTGAGCCTCTGTACCGGCTACTGTAGTCATAAATAGGTTCTGGGGCCATATGGCAATGGCCATGGCTGCAGCAAAGGCAGCATTCCATCGACGACTCAGAATATATGACAGGAAATAGACACAGAGTACTGACAGTACGGACAGCAGGCAATTTACCACCACGTAAATCCACAATCTGGATGTACCAAACAGAGACAGTGATAGCTGTGAAACCTCTCCCTCTCCAATAAGTGATGAGGGCCTAAACACCAGTGCATACAAAACCCTGAGTCCTGCAGCCACCAGAACCAACACTACTATATGTCGTGTCAGCAGGCCCCGGCGTCTAAATCTGGGGTCCTCCACTGAGGAAGATATGGTAAATACGTTTTCATAGGCCATGCAGACCAACAGAGTCGCCACTATACCTGCGGCAACCATATAGTAGTACTCGTATTTGCTTGTAAAAATGGAATCGATAAGGGAAATAGTGGTCGTGATCGCAGGATAAGCTACAGCCAACAGAGCAACCAGACATAGAACGCCCATCGCCACATAACCCGGCCCTCTGTGTCCCGAAAACCTATCATGTATTGACTGTTTTAGTCTGTCCATTGTCTAATGCAACCTCTGACCAACTACGAATAAGCCTAAATAGCAAACCTGCGGAGGCAAGCAAGAATGTCACACCTCCTACCAGAGCAACCATGGCTAAAATGGCCAATCTGGAACCCTCAGCTATGGTCGAAATTATAGCAGATAACCATGGTGCTGTCACTACCACCGCCAAGTAGCAAAGCGCAGGCCACCAACACCAGGAGGCCAGTTTCATTTTGAGATTAGTATAGGCAGTAACCCTAAATATATTCAGCAGACAAATACATGCGTAGCTGATTATCATAGTCAGCATGTACCCATTGGCACCGTAGCGCTGAGCCAGAATACACACTAGTACAATGCGCAGGCAGTACCCAAAAATTGTATTTAACAGCTGCTTTTTCTGCAGGCGTAGGGCCTGCATAGTTCCAGTAAGTGTCAGCATTGGATATGCGAAAATACAACAGGGAGCCAGTCCGTAAATTACACCACCTATGTTGCTGCTGGGATAAGTCACATAGGCCACCAGCTCTGCGTAGCCCCTGAAAACGGCTGCCATAACAAAGCCCATGATTATAGAAATTTGGAGGCAGATTTCCACCTTTTCCTGCCTCTGCTGCCTGTCGCTGCCGGCGGAGGCGATGGCGGGCACGGCCACCGTAGACAGTGATGTGCACAGCATACCGGGCAGCATAATCAGAGGTACCGTTATGCCCTCTACCCTGCCCAGAGTGGCCAGTCCCTGTGCCCGGCTCATGCCGCCCGCCGCCAGGGCCCACGGGATTAGCGCCGTCTCTGCCACCGTTAGCAGAGACGCGGCAAGCTTACCGGCTGCGGCTGGCATGGATCGCAGCATCAGGGCAGAAGTGAGGCCACTGTAGGATGGGGTGGCCTCGGCGATGCCTCGGGGCCCTGGCCGCCTGCCGCCGGCTATGTAGGGCAGCGCAACTGCACACAGCCCGGCTAATTCTCCGCAGGCTGTGCCCAGGGTGCATAGGAGGGCAATTGTCTCCAGGCTTTCACTTTCTGCAAAATACACAACTAACCCGCAGGAAACTGCAATGCGGGCCACTTGTTCCAGCATCTGGGATGCGGCCGGAAATCTCATCTGCTGGAGCCCAATATAGTATCCCTTTAACGCCGCTCCAACACCTGTCAGCGGCACCGACAGAGCTATTACTCTGATGCAGTCAGCTATTCGGGGGTCTCCAAGCAGCCGGGCCAGCAGTGGACCACACATCCACATTCCTGCACCTGCGAAAATTCCGGTGACAGTGCCCAGGGCCAGTGCTCTGCCGGCAATAAAACGGGAATCCTGTGGTTTGGCCGCCACCATAGATGATACAGTGCCTGTCAGACCTCCCGAATATACTGCCTGAACCAGTGCGGATATTGGCATTGTAAGCTGTATCAGACCAATTCCTTCAGCACCTATTTTACCTGTCAGATACAGCTTAAAGAAAAAACCCATTACTCTGGCTATCATGCCCCCAACAGTCAAAATCAAGGTGCCTTTCAGGAGTCCAAACAGTGCCTTTTTCATGATTTTCCTTCCCTCGTCTCAGTCTGTAGAACCGCCATTTTCCAGGCTGTCCCTCGTTCCTATTTGTATTGACGACAGGTTGTTTTCATGCCATAATTTCCACTGAACTTGCGCCTGTAGCTCAGTTGGATAGAGCATTGGACTCCGACTCCAAAGGCCATGCGTTCGAATCGCACCAGGCGCACCACGCTGTCGCGGACCCCACAGGTTCGCGATATTTTTTTGCCGGAAAATCCTTCTTCATTTACTTTTACAGGCCTTCCAATGTGACATTGTCACTACAAAAATAAATCATTTGCTGTTATACTTTACGCATAATAGATTGTCATGCTTATTGGAGGTGTGATTTATGATTACAAATGATATCAAGTATGTGGGAGTCAATGACCATCAGACCCAATTGTTCGAGGGACAGTATCGCGTTCCCAAGGGGATTTCCTACAACTCCTATGTAATATTAGATGACAAGATTGCAGTTATGGACACTGTCGATGCAGGCTTTACGCACCAGTGGCTGGATAATCTGCAGGCCACCCTCAAGGATAGACAGCCGGACTACCTGGTAGTGCTGCACATGGAGCCAGATCATTCTGCCAACATCCACAATTTTATGAAGCTGTACAAAAATACTGTCATCGTTTCCTCTGCCAAGGCCTTTGCCATGATGTCCAATTTCTTTGGCACAGATTTTTCAGACCGCAGAATTGTGGTTAAGGAGGGAGATGTTCTTCCTCTGGGCAAACATCAGCTCACTTTTGTTGCCGCTCCCATGGTTCACTGGCCTGAGGTAATGGTCGCCTATGACAGCTATGACAAGGTTCTGTTCTCCGCAGATGGTTTTGGAAAATTTGGAGCTCTGGACGAAGATGAACCTTGGGCAGACGAGGCTCGCCGTTACTTCATTGGTATCGTCGGAAAATATGGTGCTCAGGTTCAGTCACTGTTGGCCAAGGCTGCTGCTCTGGACATCGGCATAATTTGCCCTCTCCACGGCCCCGTTCTCAAGGAGAACTTGGGATACTATCTCAACTTGTACAACACCTGGTCCTCCTATTCTGTGGAGCAGGAGGGCATTTGCATTGCATACACTTCTGTTTATGGCAACACCAAGAGGGCTGTAGACATTTTGGCTGAGGAACTCAAGGCCAAGGGTTGTCCTCAGGTAGTCGTGTACGATTTGGCCAGATGTGATATGTCCCAGGCTGTGGCTGATGCATTTAAGTTTAGCAAGTTGGTGCTGGCTACTACCACATACAACGCGGATATCTTCCCCTTTATGAAGGAATTTGTTCACCACCTCACGGGGCGCAATTTCCAAAACCGTACCATCGCCCTGATGGAGAACGGCAGTTGGGCTCCCATGGCAGCCAAAATTATTCGCGAAATGTTTGCCAATTCTAAGAACATAACCTTTGCAGAGAATGTGGTTACAATTAAGTCTGCTCTAAACGATCAATCCCGCGACCAGATCAGCCAGCTGACCGACGAACTGTGCCAGGAGTATCTGGCTCAGAATCCCGAGACCGCCAACAAAAACGACCTGTCGGCCCTGTTTAACATCGGTTATGGACTATATGTTATAACCTCTAACGACGGTGCCAAGGACAACGGTCTGATTGTAAATTCAGTATCTCAGGTCACCAATACGCCAAATCGCATTGCAGTGACTATTAACAAGGACAACTATTCCCACCACGTAATCAAGCAGACAGGCCGCATGAACCTTAACTGTCTGTCGGAGGATGCCCCCTTTAGCCTGTTCGAGAACTTTGGCTTCCGGAGCGGACGCAACGTGGACAAATTCGCAGATATGGCTCCCCTGCGCTCAGATAATGGCCTGGCATTTCTGCCAAAGCACATCAACTCCTTTATCTCTCTTGAGGTGGAGCAATATGTGGATCTGGACACCCATGGAATGTTCATCTGTAGCATAACCGAGGCAAGAGTGATTTCCAACGGAAATACCATGACTTACAACTACTACCAGGATAATGTGAAGCCTAAGCCAGAAACCCAAGGCAAAAAGGGCTGGGTATGCAAGGTGTGTGGTTGGATATATGAGGGAGACGAGTTGCCCCCGGATCTGATTTGCCCGCTGTGCAAGCATGGAGCATCGGATTTTGAGAA
>JAFVXO010000109.1 GCA_017501105.1 Clostridia bacterium
CCAGCGCACAGCTGGCGGAAGTGCTCCAGGCAAAATCCGTCCTGCTCGTTAAACAGCTGGCGGAAATCCCTGTCGTTGGCGTACTGCCAGTAAATAACATCAATATACCTCGCCATGGTAAAATTCAGCTGGTCGCAGATGAAACATGTACTGCCTATTTTTTCCAATGTGGCAGCCAAGTCCTTGTCCGAGCGATGGCGCATAGGACCTGCCAACTTCTTCTGAATTGTCTCGATATATGTATTTGTCAAAAGCCCCAGGCCCACACTGTTTTTGTGGCTGTTAAACAGCATAGCATAGTGATCGGGGCAGAAGCCCTTTTCGTTAGTGGCAGTTCTAACATCCGGCTCCATAAGGGCAGGGCCCAAGACATAGTCTATACGGTCCTGTTCAAATCGGTGACGCATAGCGCACAGGGCACAACCGCAGGGTTTAGCTGAAAAGACCTCATTTACCGGAATTGTATAAATTTTTTCTATCATATGTCCTCCATGGCCGGCAGTACCGGTGTTATGTTCCCTTAGCAACTGTTAATGCCACGCCCAATGCTCCGCAGCACAGGCTGATGTTCACCATGGCCCTCCTGCGCCGACGGTATTCGTCAATGGCGGCAGTTCCCTTAAGGCATTTGTCTGCATCTACAAACTCCAACAGGGGCGACAGTTTGGCCTGATAGTCTCTGTTGGCAACCCTGTCCACAAACCCCACCTGAAGCATAAGCAAATCAGAGTAGAAGGTCATCAGCATATGCAGAATGTGGTCCTCCTTGTCCTGTTCCCTCTCAAGCCACTCTGCAAACAAAAATGCCGCATCCGGTCCGTCGCTGACCATGGCTGTAAAATGGGACAAACAAGTATCTCTTAGTTCCATAAATCCGGGGTCTGCACATATTCTGTCAATCTGTCCGGTAGCCCCTCCTGTATATGTGTGCAGAAAATGGGCCTGAGCATAGTATGCGGGATGCTCTGAAGCGATATAGGATATAGTCTCCTCCTCGCTGGCCCTGTCAATATCAAATCGAGATACACGGGATATAACCGTGGGCAACAGAGTATCGGGGTGGGATGTTGTCAGTATCAACATACCTGTTGCCGGAGGCTCCTCCAGTGTCTTGAGGAATGCGTTCTGAGCCTGAGCATTCATGGCATCGCAGTCGTCCACAATAACCACTTTGCGAGCTGCATAGGCAGGCTTAAGCTGCATAGCCTCTATAGCTCTGCGGACTATATTTACGGGAATCAACCCCTTGTCATCAGGCGCAATGTATGTAAGCTCAGGTGCTGTTCCCTGTATGATCATCTTGCACGCAGTGCAAACTCCGCATGGACTTCCTCTCACCGGGGACGAGCACATGGCGGCATTGGCTATTGCATGAGCAAGAGTGGTCTTGCCTGTTCCTGGAGATCCTACAATGAGAATAGCATGAGGTATTTTGTCGCCTGTCATGGCCATAGTCAGGTTGCGTGTAATCTGCTCTCCGCCCCTCAAGCCATCCAATCTGACTTTGCCCCACTGTGGTGTCCTGTCGCTCATATAATGTTTCTCTCCCGGAGACCTGACAAAATCTGCTGCCATACCTCCTCAATAGAGCCTGATGCGTCTACTGTCATAATGCGCTGAGGATAATGAATGGCCATATATTTGAAGCCCTCATTTACTCTGTCTTTAAACTCCATCCGCTCCTGTTCTAATCTGTCGGGAACGCTGTAATCGGCCTGGTTCTCCTCTGCCCTGCGGCGGAAGCGCCTCTCCGCAGCCTCTGTGCTAAGCTCCAGCACAACAGTTACATCGGGCATAATACCATCTATAGCCTGTCTGGTAATGCACTCTATGAAATCACCGGGCAACTGCCTGCCAAAATACTGGTATGCAATGGTGGAATCGATATATCTGTCGCAGATGACTACATGTCCAGCCTCCAGGGCAGGGCGAATCACCTGTCTGACGTGCTGCGCTCTGTCTGCGGCATAGAGCAGGGCCTCGGTCTCAGGGGTAATCCCCTGATAAACAGGGTTAAGCAACAGGTCGCGAATCTGAGCACCCACCTGGGTATCCCCTGGTTCATTTGTAACCACCACGCAGTATCCCTGCTGGGCGAAATACTCACTGAGCTTGCGGATCTGTGTGGATTTGCCGGAACCATCCGGGCCCTCAAATGTAATAAACATCCTGTCCTCCTGCCTGTCTATAGGTGTTTTAATTATATGCTCAGCCAGTGTAAGGTGCAAGGCCGGGCTGTTCAACCGCCATCAAAATTCAAGTATTCTGAATTTTGGCTCTTGACAAAAAAGTTATTGACATACTGTCAATAACTCTGTCAGCAACCATTTCTCCGAAAGCCCTTGTTTTACGATGGTTTCACAGTTTTTGGAAAAGGAGGCAACCGCTTCTAAAAAGAATCGACAATATGTTCGTGTCAATAACTTTTCAAAGTGTCAACAAGGCTATAAGCCTTATATTTCAAGGACTTTGGGGTTTTAGGCGTGATAGTTATTGACATTTTATCTACAGAATGTCAATAACTTTTTCGAGGTTTTTTGTCATTTTTGTTTTTTCTCTGTCAGTAACTCTCAATGCATAAAAAATGTCCCGAAAACACACAGGTTCCGGGACATGGTCTATGTCAATAACTCTGATTAAAACAGTCCGATTGAGGACAAAAGGTAGAGCAAAGATGTGCCTGCGATGCCAAAAATCAGCACCAGGCATATAACCTTAATCATAATCTTACGAGCCTTTTCAGACATGTGGCGCACCTCTCAAAACAAAAATGTATTACTATTCTACTATTGCCGTATGCAAAAAGCAACCCGGGCCTATTTCGACAAAACAGTGAAAATTTTGCACTTTACCTTTTATATTCGACATATTAAAATAATACAATATTATAAGGAGACTATATATGGAGCCAGATTCCCTTTGCATACGTCACGTGGATGAGCTGGGACGTATCGTTATTCCAGCAGAGTTCAGGCGTCGCTATGGCATGGTGGCGGGTTCCCCTGTGGTACTTCTACCCGAGGGGGAGGGCATCCGCCTTCGCCTGCATCGGAACTCATGTACCTTTTGCGGCAGCACAGAGCATCTTGTGCACTACAGAGGTCAGGCTGTTTGCCGTGATTGTCTCATTATTCTGCACAATAAGGTGTCCACCTCTCTTCCCGGATGATTAATTTTCATTTCCGGGGGCAACACTATCCGTATCACAAATACGGAGGCGTCAGCAAATGCAGTTGGATGTACAGAGAGGCGATATTTATTATGCGGACTTGAGTCCCGTGGTAGGGTCGGAGCAGGGGGGTATTCGCCCAGTGCTCATTATCCAGAACAACACCGGCAATAAACATAGTCCCACTGTGATTGCGGCAGCCATTACGTCCCAGATGAACAAGGCCAAGTTGCCTACGCACATCGAGATAGGTGCACTGGAATATGGACTGCAAAAGGATTCTGTAATCCTAACCGAGCAGGTGAGAACCTTGGATAAAACCAGGCTGAGGGAGAGAGTTGGCCATGTGGACAACCTTCTGATGTACAGGGTTGACAAGGCTTTGACCGTTAGCTTTGGTCTTAGATAAACAAGTTGGAGGAACAAATCATGACCAAGAGGAAGGTAGTTCTTATCGCTATTTCGGCAGCCATTGCCGTTGCCGGCATTTGCATCGGCATGTACATAGTTGGCAAGAACATCAGTGCAAGCGCACCCACCGCTACACCGGAGGCTACAGCTACACCAACAGCAATTCCTACGGCTACACCGACAGCCACTCCCACGGCTACACCAACCCCAACCCCTACCCCTACACCTACACCTACACCCACGCCTACGCCGACTCCCACACCCACACCTACACCAACGCCCACGCCTACACCGACTCCCACTCCTACGCCTAAGCCAACTCCTACACCATACACCGGGGAGTTTGCATCCTACAGCAACACACTACAAGGTTGGTGGTCCGGCGTTTCCTCCAACAAGGTTCGTCCCTCCCGTGCAGTAAAGCTGCAAAAGGAGGCTGGCGACAAGGCCGTATATTACATAGGGGAAGACACCCCCACCGTTTATCTTACATTTGACCTGGGTTACGAATACAAAAAGGCACTAACCACCAAGATCCTCGACACACTCAAGGAAAAAGGCGTCAAGGGCACATTCTTTATTACTCAGGATTACCTTAATACCTCTCCGGAATTAGTTAAGAGAATTATCGACGAGGGCCATACCTTGGGCAACCATACCAAGTGGCACTACAGCATGCCCACCATTTCCGTGGAAAAGCAGATTTCTGAAATTAAAGATATGCATGATGCGGTCTATAACAAGTTTGGCTACGAAATGTACCTGTTCCGCTTCCCCTGCGGCGAATATTCAGCTCGTTCCCAGGCCATTGTGGAGTCCCTGGGCTACACCTCGGTCTTTTGGACTTTCTGCTATGAGGACTGGGTTGTAGACAAACAGATGGAACCTTCTAAGGCACTCAAGCTCATGAAGGATCAGGCCCACAACGGAGCTATTTACCTGATTCACGGTGTTTCCTCCACAAACGCGGAGGTCCTTGGAGATCTGATTGACTACCTCAAGGCAGAAGGCTACTCCATGGGCCTGTTAGAGGCAAAATAACCCCATCCTTTATGGCGAGTAAGACCTACGAAAGCGAGATTTTATGAAGAAGTTCTTTTCAATTATACTGATTCTGACTCTGTGCCTTGCAGTATTTGCTGGATGCGGGGAGCAGCAGACCGCCACTGACCAAGGCAACCCGGGCCAGCAGAGTACTCCCACGCCTATCCCCACTCCTGCTGGCAACATCTCCTCCAATGATGAGGATGACACCACCATAATCAAGTGTGATAGCTGGATGGCCACCATTACCAAGTTCGACAAGAAGGGCGAGGAGGACGAGGTAGACACTCGCATTGTCTTGGACGATTCCAATACCACCATCGATGGACAAGGCGCCATTTTGAAGGACGGCTATGTTGTCATTGGCGCAGAGGGCACCTACTCTCTGTCTGGTACTCTTACAAACGGCGGCATTATCGTGGATGTACCTGTTACGGACAAGGTTCATCTGATCCTCAACGGAGTAAACATCACCTCCAACCAGTACGCCGCCATCTGCGTTATTGCCGGAGACAAGGTATCCATCACTCTGGCAGAGGGCACTGTCAATAAA
>JAFVXO010000110.1 GCA_017501105.1 Clostridia bacterium
ATGTCAATTGAATATCTTCGACATTTTCGACTAAAAAGCTGTTTTTACAAAATTCAGTGCAAATTTTTATCAATTTCTGAGTGTTTGAACTCTTTCGACTGCCAATTACCAACATTATATCAGATTCAGAAGCCAACTTTCGGGCTGCCTCCTGCCGTTGTCTTGTTGCATGACAAACTGTGTTGAACACCCTGATGTCCGCCACATGACGTTCCAACAGAGAAGTGATTTTGTCTGCCTCTTCAGCATCCATTGTGGTCTGAATCACAACGGAAACTGCCACATCCGAAAGTCCTCCGGCAGAAATCAGTGTCTCCGTCTCCTGCAAAGAACCAACGGAAAGGCTATTGGAGCACCAGCCAGCGATGCCAATCACCTCAGGATGTCTCGCATCGCCGATAATAACGACCAAGCGATTTTCCGCACCTTCTCTGTCTGCAATTCGGTGAATCTTGGCCACACTTGGACATGTAGCATCAATAACAGTAAGTTCTGATTGTTCTGCGGCACTGTACAGATCTCGTCCTGCTCCGTGTGCGCGAATCAGTATTCTGCTGCCTTGGGGCACTTGAGAAATGTCATCCACAACAACCATGCCTTTGCTGCACAGGTCTTCCATAACCAGCTCGTTATGAACCAACATTCCACAGCAATAAAGAACACCATCCTGTGCCAAACTGGCATAGGCCATATCTACAGCCCTATTGACGCCGTAGCAAAATCCACTATGTTCCGCCACCTTGGTGTAAATCAAAGTGCTACTCCTCTTACAGCCTCTATTTCCCTCATAAGCTCAACCGTGGCTGTCTGCATTTCGCTGCCGTTAGCTAATCCCTCGTACTTACGTGGTTTTCCAAAAACAAGTTTAACCTTAGATCTGAACTTAAAATCACCGTCAATTGTACATGGAACAACCCAGGCATCGGCCTTTGTGGCAATTAACAATGCTCCTGCATGAATTTTGGCATCTTTGAGATCCTCGTCCCTGACCCTTGTGCCGTAGGGCGCTACAGCCACCATGTTCTTGTCATTGAGAGCTTGTGAAACGGTCCTAAACATTCTGAAGTCGGCAGTGCCTCGATTAACAGGCACACCGCCAAAATACCTGAGAATATTTCCAAAGAGCTTGACTTTAAATAGTTCTTTCTTGGCAACAAGAATCAACTTACGACGCTTATTGAGAGCGGCAATTGCAACGCCGTCCCATGCGCTCCTGTGGTTATAACAGACCACGACATTACCCTCTGCGGGAATATTCTCTCTGCCCTCTACCTTAATATTTACGAATACTCTAACAACCTGTCTGGCAATCCAGACCACGATTTTGTATATCATCCAATCTTCTCCAACAGTCCTGTAATGTAGACGATGGTCTCCTCCACTGTCATGGTCGTATTGTCCAACATAACTGCATCCTCTGCAGCTTTAAGAGGAGCAAAAGCGCGTTCTGTGTCCTGTTTGTCTCTGGCAATCATATCTGCAAGGACCTCCTCAAAAGGAGTTTCTATGCCCTTGGCAGTATTCTCCAGGAATCTACGACGAGCTCTTGCCTCAGGTGTGGCACTAAGGAATATCTTGAGCTGTGCATTGGGCAAAACGTATGTGCCAATATCACGGCCGTCCATAATAACATCATTGCGGGATGCCAGCTGGCGCTGAATCTCAACCAACTTGAGTCTGACTTCGGGTACTACCGCAACATTTGACGCTCCCATGGACACCTCAGGTGTACGGATGAGTCCGTTTACATCCTCTCCATCCAGGAACATATGCTGAACGCCGTCAATGTTGCGCACATCAATGACGAAATCATTGAGGCGAGGAAGCATTGCGTCCCTGTCCTTAGTGTCAATACCCTTGCGAATATACCACAGCGCAACGGTTCTATACATAGCGCCTGTGTCGATATAGATGTAACCCAATTTGCTGGCCAAAGCCTTAGCCAAAGTGCTCTTACCTGCTCCTGCAGGGCCATCGATTGCTATTGAAATCATTGTGTCCTCCCTATGTGTTCATTCCGGCCAAATGTCCGGAAGAGAATGCTATTGTCAAATTAAACCCACCTGTGTAGCCATCCACATCCAGCAGTTCTCCTGCAAAATACAGGCCGGGGCACAGTTTGGACTCCATTGTACCGGGGTTAACCTCCTTGGTGGAGACACCTCCGGCAGTAATTATTGCCTCGTCTATTGAGCACGTGCCCGAAATCTCTACAGTAAATGCCTTGAATAGGGCAACTATCTCACTGCGTTCCTGTCTGGTTATGGCGTTAACCTGTTTGTCAGGGGCTATTCCTGACCTGGAAACAAATACTGGTATCATCTTAGCAGGTAACAGCTTGGATAGGCAATTGGAAAATTCCTTGTTGGGCGATTCGCCAAAGTCTCTGAGAATGCGTTTATCTAACATCTCCTCCGTAAGGCCGGGCTTAAGATCAATGGAAATATAGCCGGACTTAAATGGAAGTCCATAACCTCTGCTGCCGCTGAGAATCACTGGCCCTGTTACGCCAAAGTGGGTAAACATCATCTCCCCAAAGTCTGAGTACACCTTAGAGTTGTCGATATAGAAATCAACAGATACATTTCTCAGAGAGAGACCCTGCATCCTTGCACAGTCTCTATCAGCAGACCGGAGAGGTACCAGAGAGGGACGTGGAGGGACTATTGTGTGTCCAAACTCCTTCGCAAATGCATATCCGTCGCCTGTAGATCCCGTTGCAGGGTAGGACTTGCCTCCTGTTGCTATCACCAGACTCTTGCAGTACAGTTCCATGCCCGATGCGGTATTAACACCAAATGTGCCATCCTCTTCCCTGAATATGCGACGGACATTCTCGCTATAGTACGTCCTGACACCACACTGGCGGAGCTTGTCCTCCATACATGAAACCAACTGCTTGGCACTATCGGAGACAGGAAAAACTCTGCCTCCCCGCTCGACCTTGGTTTCAACGCCGTTGCTCTCAAAAAAATCTATAACTGAATAATTGTCAAATTTAGAAAATGCGGAATACAGAAATCTGCTGTTGCCGGGGATGTTGGCCATCAGATCTTCCATGTCGCACTGATTGGTTATATTTCCCCGTCCCTTGCCACAAATGCTCAGCTTGCGGCCGGGGCGGTTGTTTTTCTCAATAATGCAAGTACGCCTGCCCCTCTGAGCAGACGTTATTGCTGCCATCATTCCTGATGGTCCTGCACCTATTACAATTACATCCCAACTATTGCGCATCCAAATCGACTCCATGATCCTCGTCGGAGGCGTCCTCTGCGTCAAATCTGGCCTGGGTCTCGTCTATCTCGGCCTGAGTAAGCTGGCCTGTTTTCTTGCGATAATCGAAAATAGCCCTTTCGATAGCATCCTCTGCCAACACGGAGCAGTGAACCTTTGTTGGAGGAAGACCGTCGAGAGCCTCTACAACGGCCTTGTTGGTGAGAGTCAAAGCCTCCTCAATAGATTTTCCGATAATCAACTCAGTAGCCATGCTGCTGGATGCAATGGCAGCTCCACAGCCAAAGGTTTTAAACTTGGCATCTACGATGACGTCGTCTTCAACCTTGATGAACATCTGCATGATGTCGCCGCACTTGGGATTACCAACGTATCCAACGCCGCTTGGATTCTCAATCTCGCCCACATTGCGAGGATTCATAAAATGGTCCATTACCTTATCGCTATATATCATACGAATCTCCTAAAGATAGTTTATTTGTTGTAGAGTGGAGACATGGCTCTAAGTCTGGCCACGACCTCGACCAGTGAGTCCACCAGCAGGTCTGCCTCCTCCAGGGTATTTGTCCGTCCCAGGGAAATCCTGATAGAACCGTGAGCCTGCTCGTGCTTCAGTCCCATGGCAAGCAAAACGTGGGAAGGATCCAGCGATGCAGATGTGCAAGCTGAACCACTGGAAAGAGCAAAACCCTTGGCATCCATAAACAACAGAATGGATTCTCCTTCAATGTACTCAAATGAAACATTGATGTTGTTGGGGAGTCTGTTTACCCTGTCGCCGTTGATAAAGCAATAGGGAATCTCCGTTGTCAGCCTGTCCATAATATGGTCACGAAGAGCTGTCAGATGGGCCGTCTTAGCCTCC
>JAFVXO010000111.1 GCA_017501105.1 Clostridia bacterium
ATAAAGCTGGAATGGTTCATCAATATGAGACAGGGCTCCTTGGGATCCAGCTTGTCCATATTGTAACTCTCGTACTTAAAGTGGGAAGGCACCACCATAAATTGGGAAATCAGGTACTTGAGTGTCCTGAAAAACATATTGGGCCTGACCGGGCGAAAGGGCTTGTCCTGTTTGAGGGCCATTACTTGGTCGTAGGTGGATTGAATTATCTTGATTTTCATATTGTTCCTCTGAAAAAACGCATATCTTTGTAAACTCTATATTACATCAATGTAAACAACACTGGCAAGGTAGACTCCTGGTGAAAGTTTTATTCCCCTCCGGCCAGATCCCCTCCCAGATAAGCCCTAATTACCTGTTTGTTGCAGGCGATTTCCTCCGGTAGCCCCAGAGCTATGGTTTCGCCAAAATTTATTACTTGTATCCTGCGACAAACGTTCATTACCAAAGACATATCGTGTTCAATCAGCAAAATTGCCACTCGGAATTCCCGACTAATCCTGCCGATATAGCTCAGCAACTCCTGAGTTTCTACAGGATTCATGCCTGCTGCCGGTTCGTCCAATAACAGCACCTTCATCCCTGTGGCCAATGCCCTGGCGATTTCCAGCATCCTCTGTCTACCGTAGGGCAAGCTCCCTGCTACCGTATCCCACTTGTCTCCCAGATCAAAGATCTCCAGAAGCTCCATGGCACGGCGACGCAACTCCCCTTCTCCACGGGCACATTGAGGTAGGCCCAACAGGGCAGAAACCAAGCTGTAGCTATGATCCCTAATTGCCACCATTACATTTTCCAGAACTGTCATGGAGGAAAACAATCGTATATTCTGAAATGTTCTGGCTATTCCCATTTCCACAAACCTATGGGGAGGGCTACCGTTCATCAGACGATCTCCAATATAAATTGCCCCTTCGGACGGTCTATATACCCCCGTAAGCAAATTAAACACGGTAGTCTTACCTGCTCCGTTTGGCCCTATGATTCCAAGGAGTTCCCCGGGATACACTTCAATGTTGAAATCCTGTACTGCTTTAAGACCTCCAAAGGTAATACCCAAGCCCTCTGTCCTGAGCACAGGGCTACCTCCGGCTGCCATCTGCTCAATATATCTCCTATATAAAACCGTAGTCTCGGGAACACTCATTTTCTTCATTTTAACCTGGCTCCAAATTTACCAATTACAGCCTTCAGAGATATTTCTCGGCCTCCTGTAAGGCCTCCCGGCATGAATATGATTATCACCACCAGAACCACAGCATATATCAACATAGGATAACTAAAGGCCAAGCCTATCCACCCGGGCAGGGAATTCAGTCCTGTTTGGCTGATTAGATAGTTAAGAAGACACATTATTGCTGCTGCAATAGCAGAACCACTAAGGGACCCCAGTCCGCCCAACACGCACATAGCCACCAGGAATGTAGAATTCAATATGCCATTATTGGTGAATGCAAAGCTTCCGGTAGTCAGTGCCGACATAAAGCAGGCATATATTCCCCCTGCCACTCCCCCCAGGCAGGCCGATAGGGCAAAGGTCCCCACCTTATAGGCAGGCACATTGATTCCGCATGCAGCTGCCCCTATCTCGTCATCTCTGATTGCCCGTACATTGCGTCCAAAGCGTGACTTCATAAATTTGAACATCAGAGTCATGGCACCGGTTGTGCCCAACAGAGCAATCCACAGGTATTTGACCAACAGGCGATTGGAGAATCCCAACCCTGTTTTGTATAGACCAGAGGCAGCAGACCCCAGAGACAGTCCATCCATCCCTGCAAATGGCAGGTTGTTTATCAGGTTCACCACTATCATTCCAAATCCCAGGGTAATTATGGCCAAATAATCCCCTTTGAGTCTCAGAGCAGGAATTCCCACTGCCAGGCCAACTAAACCTGCCAGAAGCCCTCCTGCGACTATGGAAATCAACACCACTACTATGTAGGCAACAGACTCTTTGTGGCTAAATACGCCTGCCCTCTGCGCCCACAGAGAAAGCAGCGCCGAGGTATAGGCTCCTATGGCCATAAAGCCACAGTGTCCCAGGGAAAGTTGCCCAAGACACCCTACCACAAGGTTCAGGGAGGTGGCTGCAATTATAAGGTAACAACATTGCCATACCAGAGGTACAATCTTTTTAGCAAACAGTAGGTTATTGACGGGGATCAGTTGCAGAATCAACACCAGACCCAGCAATCCCGCCCAGAGGTACAACCCCTTCTTCATACCCTTCACTTCTTCCCTCTCACCTCTCACTTCTTACCTCTTACTTCTTCCCTCTTCCCTCTTACTTTTTTACACTTTTTCCTTCATTTCCTTTCCCAACAATCCTGCTGGCATAAACAGCAAAACCATTATCAACATTAAGAACACCACCGCATCCGACATTCCTGAGGATATATATGAGGTGGTAAAAGAATACACAATTCCTATGACAAATCCTCCAACCACTGCTCCCGGAATTGAACCTATTCCTCCCAAGACGGCAGACACAAATGCAAATAGCCCCAGGGCAGACCCTATACCCGGAGATGTGCTGGGATATATAGAGAACCACATGGCAGAGGCTATTCCTGCCAGTGCAGAGCCAATTACAAAAGTAACCAGGATTATTCTGTTGACCCCTATGCCCATAAGGCTGGAGGCCTCCTTGTCCTCGGATACTGCTCTCATAGCCCTGCCAAGGGCAGTTCTCCTGACCATGAACTGCAGTGCTATCATAATTCCGCAACTAATCCCAATGGTGCACAGAGTAGCCAACGACAGGGACAGTTTCTGATGGCCCAGGGTTATGGATATGCTTCCCTGAGGAAAAATACTCTTCACCGTAGCTCCGTACATGGTGTGGGTCATATACAACAGGTATTGTGCCAGGTTTTGCAAAATAAGGCTCATGGCCATGGCAGTTATCAGAGCTGTCATACCGGTTCCGCGACGTCGTACCGGGCGATATGCCAACAATTCCGTCAAAACACCGATCATAACACATACTACAACCGCAAAAACTACGGCAATCCAGGGAGACAGCCCCATGGAAGCAATCATGGGGATTGTATACAACAGGGTATAACCTCCAACCATAATCAGGTCTCCGTGGGCAAAATTAATCAACTTTATAATGCCATATACCATTGTGTAGCCCAGAGCCACCAGTGCATATACACTGCCCAGCTGTAGTCCCGTGGCCAGAGTCTGAATCAGTTTAGCCAATTGCCACCTACCTGCTCTGGTTATCTGTTTGCAATATAACCCGGGTCCTGAGCCTGGTCTCAACCTGATTTTGTCCTGATTGTGCATAGGGGTTATGACCGTATTCCACTATTACAGCGCCCTTGCGGGGAGTACCGGTACTATCAAAAGTAAAATCTCCGGTAATACATTTATATTGGTGATTTGGAGCAGACAGAGCATCTCGAACTGCCTCTGCATCCGCAGTACCTGCCCGCGAAATTGCATCCGCAAGCACGTATACGGCATCGTAGGCCAGAGCCGTAAATGCGTCGGGAATAAATCCATAGCGCTGCTCATACTGGGTTACAAACATCTGTGTTTCTGGGGAGCTGTCCCCCTCATAGTAGTGGTTGACAAACATGACTCCGTTGTACGCGGCCAAGTCCCCTGTCTGATACTGGAGGGCATTGGCCCCGTCGAAGCCGTCGCCGCCCATGATGACGCCGCTGTATCCCACCTGCCTTGCCTGGGGCACCAGGTATGGCCCCACCGTATAGTAGTAAAATGGGGCGAACACATACTCTACCCCGGTTGCCGCCAGGTCCGCCCACTGGTTGGTATAGTCCTGAGACGTAGTTATGTCTGCCACGGAGCGGGCGGCAACTATGTCTATGTCCAGGGCCAGGCAGGCGCGGGCGAAGGCGTCATACAGCCCCTTGGAGTAGGTGTCGGCTGCGCAGTACAGGACACCTACCCGGTTGTAGCCGGACTCCTTGGCGTACTGGGCGGCGACGGCTCCCTGAAATGAGTCTGCATAGCAGATACGGAACACATAGTCATCTGCTGAAGTAATGCTATCTGCAGTAGATGCGGGAGATAGCAACAATACCCGCTCCTCGTTGGCTTTGTCAGTAATGGCGGCAGTGCATCCTGAGGAAACGCTACCTAAAATCAGTTCTACACCATCTGCCACCAGGGAGTTAAAGCAATTTACCGTCTCCGTTGGCTCCATTTTGTCGTCCTTGATAACCAGCTCCAGCTGCTTGCCCAACACCCCTCCGGCGGCGTTTATCTCATCTACCGCCATTTTATATGCTCTTGTCATGGATTGACCGTATACCATCATGGCTCCGGTGTTTGGCGAAATGGTGCCCACCTTAATGGTGTCACCTTGTGTTCCACAGGCCGATAGGCTAAGGCACAAGAAAGCAGACACAACAATCCAAGCCGGACATTTTCTCATGGTGCCCCCTGCCTGTGTTACTCTGCCAAATTGTATGCTTGTGTCTATAAAATATGAATGGGGCAAAACTGCCCCATGGATGTGCTATATGTTAGCTCTGTCTCTTATATACTGTAAAT